>NZ_LIQY01000417.1 GCF_001418495.1 Streptomyces pathocidini
GGGGTGGCCGCGCCGGCGGGCGGGGTGGGCCCGCCGTCGGCGGGCGGCCCGCCGTCCTCGGGGGTGGCGCCGTCCGAGGGCCCGGCGGACTCCGAGGGGGAGACGGTCTCGCCGTCGGGGCCGACGGTGACGGTCACCGTGGGCGTCGGCTCGGCCTTGGGGGCGGGCGGCAGCACGGCGTCGCGCGGGTCCTTGCGCGGCGGCTGGACGACGACGCCGACGACGTCGAGCTTGGTGAAGCCGACGAACGGGCGGACCTGGATGGTGCGGGTCAGGTCGCCGTTGGAGGGGTCGACGCGGACGACCTCGCCGACGGGTACGCCGGGTACGAACGGGCGGTCGGCGCGCGAGCCGAAGGTGACCATCCGGTCGCCCTTGCGCACCTTGGCCTTGCCGTTGAGGAGTTGGACGCGCAGCGGCCGGTCACCCTGGCCGGTGGCGAAGCCGAGTTCGGCGGACTTCTCCATGCGGGTGCCGACGGTGAAGTCCGGGTCGTTGGCGAGCAGGATGGTCGAGGTGGACGCGGAGACGGTGGTGACGCGGCCGACGAGGCCGTCGCCGTTGAGCACCGTCATGTCGCGGGCGATGCCGTCGGCGCTGCCGGCGTCGATGGTGACGGTCCAGGAGAAGCCCTGGGCCGCTCCTATGGCGACGACCTCGGCGCCCTTGATGCCGTACTGTCCGGCGCCCGCGGTCCTGAGCATCTTGTCGAGCTCGGCGACCCGGCCGCGGGTGCGGTCGTCGCTGCCGAGCTTGGCCTTGAGGGCCGCGTTCTCGCGCTCGAGCTCGGCGATCCGGCTGTGCCGCCCGCTGGAGTCCCGTACGGCGCCGATGGCGTTGCCGATCGGGTTCACGGCCGAGGCGACGCCGTTCTCCACGGGCCCGAAGGCCGACGCGGCGGCCTGCCGGGCGTGATCGAGCGGGGAGTTCTCGCCACCGCGGATATCCACTGTGATCAGTGCGAACGCGATGGCGACCAGCAGCACCAGGAGCAATCGGCTCTCTCGTGTGTCCCTCACGTGCGGCCGCCGTGCCTTCCTCGTCGGAATTGCCTTGTCCGTCTGCGCATTTGTTCTGCTATGCGAACGATCCGCCGCTCGGAAGGGCAGTCACCCGGGCGGCGGATTCGTTCTGTTGTGGGTCATCTGCGGGGCTGGGCGTCCAGCACCTGCTGGAGCGCCTCGAACTCCTCGACGCACTTGCCGGAGCCGAGTGCGACGGAGTCCAGCGGGTCCTCCGCGATGTGGATCGGCATGCCCGTCTCGCGGCGCAGGCGCTCGTCGAGGCCGCGGAGCAGGGCGCCGCCTCCGGTGAGCACGATGCCCCGGTCCATGACGTCGCCGGACAGCTCCGGCGGGCACTTGTCGAGCGTCGTCTTGACCGCGTCGATGATGGCGTTGAGCGGTTCCTCGATGGCCTTGCGAACTTCCGCGGCCGAGATGACGACGGTCTTCGGCAGACCGCTGACCAGGTCGCGGCCGCGGATCTCGGTGTGCTCGTCCGCGTCGGAGTCGCACGCCGAACCGATGGTGATCTTGATGCTCTCGGCGGTCCGCTCACCGAGGAGGAGGCTGTACTCCTTCTTGATGTGCTGGATGATCGCGTTGTCCAGCTCGTCGCCGGCGACCCGGATCGACTGTGCCGTGACGATTCCGCCGAGCGAGATGACGGCCACCTCGGTGGTGCCGCCGCCGATGTCCACGACCATGTTGCCGGTGGCCTCGTGGACGGGGAGACCGGAGCCGATGGCGGCCGCCATGGGCTCCTCGATGATGTGCACCTGTCGGGCGCCCGCCTGCGTCGAGGCCTCGATGACGGCCCGGCGCTCGACCCCGGTGATGCCGGAGGGGACGCACACCACGACGCGGGGGCGGGCGAGATAACGGCGCTTGTGGATCTTCAGGATGAAGTAGCGGAGCATCCGCTCGGTGATCTCGAAGTCGGCGATGACGCCGTCCTTGAGAGGTCGTACCGCCACGATGTTGCCGGGGGTGCGGCCGATCATCTTCTTGGCTTCCGCGCCGACCGCCAGGATGCCGCCGGTGTTGGTGTTGATGGCGACGACGGACGGCTCGTTGAGGACGATCCCGCGACCCCTGACGTACACCAGCGTGTTGGCGGTGCCGAGGTCGACAGCCATGTCACGGCCAATGAACGACATGTTGTTCCCCATGAGGATACGTCTGGCCTTCCCAGCTGGAACGTTGGTGATGTGTAGGTCGGCGGGGTGAACGCTTCAAGGGCGTGACGTACATCGTAGTCACGCCGGATCTAACGCGCCGCGAGGCTACTCCGCCATTGTCAGCAGAACGGGGTGCTACCCCCGTATTGGTGACGCCGTGTCGGAGTGACAGGTTCCCAAAATCGCGTCGCATATGCCAGGGAGCTGCTGAATATATCAGATCGCCGCAGGTCACCGGGCGTCTAACACTGACGGTCCGTCAGCGAAAATTCGGGGAAAATACAGCCGTCAGCCAACCGTGGGAAAAAACAGCTTCAGCTCGCGTGCGGCGGACTGCTCGGAGTCCGAGGCGTGAATCAGGTTCTCACGCACGATCGTGCCGAAATCGCCACGGATACTCCCCGGAGCGGCGGCGATCGGGTCGGTCGGCCCCGCCAGCGCCCGCAACCCCTCGACGACCCGCTCGCCCTCGACGACCATCGCCACGACCGGGCCGGAGGACATGAACTCCACCAGCGGCTCGTAGAACGGCTTGCCGATGTGCTCGCCGTAGTGCTGCTCGAGCAGCGAGCGGTCCAGGTGGCGCAGCTCCAGCGCGCTGATGGTCCAGCCTGCCTTCCGCTCGATCCGGCCGACGATCTCCCCGACCAGACCGCGTCGTACGGCGTCGGGCTTGAGCAGGACGAGCGTGCGCTGGCTCACGTGCGGACTCCTTTGGTACGCCGAACGGTTCGGCTCCGGGTACGCCGACGACTTCGGCATGTGCGGGTGCGAAGAGGCTACATGGGTGAACGGGACGCGCTCACACAGCGTCTGCGGCGCCGGCCCCGGATGCGGCGGTTTGCTCGGCGAACCGGGCCCTCGCCGCGTCGACCTTCCGGCCGAAGTGGACCGAGGCCCACCACAGGGCCGCGAACACCACGCCCAGCACGTACATCACCGGGACCACCAACCCGCCCGCGACCAGGCCGATCTGGAGCGCCCAGCCGACCGCGACCGCGCCCGGCCGGGACAGCATCCCGCACAGCAGGACGCTCACCGCCATGGCGGTGCCGCTGACCGCCCAGATGGCGGCCGTGCCGACGTCCGAGGTCTGCATCGCGACCAGTCCCGCGAAGCCGATCACGAAGAACTCGCCGATCAGCGTCGAAGCGCACAGGGTTCGCATCTCTTGCCCTCCCGAGCCCTCGTGTCCTCAGGCCCGGCCCAGCAGCAGCCGGGCCTCGCCGACCGTGATCACCGAGCCGGTCACCAGCACGCCCGCGCCGGCGTACTCGCCCTCCTCCTCGGCCAGCGTGATCGCCGCCTCCAGGGCGTCGTCCAGGCGCGGTTCCACCTGTACCCGCTCCTGCCCGAACACCTCGACCGCGACCGCCGCCAGCTCGTCCGCGTCCATCGCGCGGTGGCTGGAGTTCCGCGTCACCACGACCTCGGCGAAGATCGGCTCGAAGGCCTCCAGGAAGCCCTTGACATCCTTGCCGTCGCTCGTGCCGACCACACCGACCAGCCGGCTGAAGCCGAACGCCTCGCCGACCGCCTCGGCCGCGGCCGCCGCCCCGCCCGGGTTGTGCGCGGCGTCCAGGATGACCGTCGGGCTCTGCCGTACGACCTCCAGGCGGCCCGGCGAGGCCACGGAGGCGAACGCGGTACGCACGGTGTCCACGTCGAGGGTGCGGGCGTGCTGGGAGCCGATGCCGAAGAAGGCCTCGACGGCGGCCAGCGCGACCGCCGCGTTGTGCGCCATGTGCGCGCCGTGCAGCGGGAGGAAGACCTCCGGGTACTCGCCGCCCAGGCCGCGCAGGGTCAGCAGCTGACCGCCCACGGCGACCTCGCGACTGGTGACGCCGAACTCCATGCCCTCGCGGGCCACCGTCGCGTCCGCCTCGACCGAGCGCTTGAGCATCACCTGCGCCGCGTCGACCGGCTGCTGGGCGAGGACGACCGTGGCGCCCTGCTTGACGATGCCGGCCTTCTCCCCGGCGATCTGCCCCGGGGTCTCACCGAGCCGGTCGGTGTGGTCCAGGGCGATCGGGGTGACGACGGCGACCTGCGCGTCGATCACGTTGGTGGCGTCCCAGCTGCCTCCCATGCCGACCTCGACGACCGCGACGTCGACCGGCGCGTCCGCGAAGGCCGCGTACGCCATGCCGGTCAGCACCTCGAAGAAGGACAGGCGGTGCTCCTGAGCGGCGTCCACCATCCCGACGTACGGTTTGATGTCCTCGTACGTCTCGATGAACCGCTCGGCGGAGATCGGCGCGCCGTCCAGGCTGATCCGCTCGGTCACGGACTGGACGTGCGGGCTGGTGTAGCGGCCGGTGCGCAGCTCGAAGGCGGTCAGCAGGGCCTCGATCATGCGGGCGGTGCTGGTCTTGCCATTGGTGCCGGTGATGTGGATCGAGGGGTAGGCGCGCTGGGGCTCGCCCAGGACGTCCATCAGCGCCTCGACGCGGGCGAGCGAGGGGTCGAGCTTGGTCTCCGGCCAGCGGTCCGCGAGTTCGGCCTCGACGGCGCGCAACGCGCGGTCGAGCTCCGGGTCCTGGGGACGGGCCGGTACGGCGTCGCCCTGCGGCGGGCCGCCCTGCGTGCGCAGGGTCCGGCTGCCGGCCTCGATGACGGCGAGGTCGGGGTCCCTGTCGGTCTCCGCCTCGACGATCTCGTCGAA
>NZ_LIQY01000418.1 GCF_001418495.1 Streptomyces pathocidini
CCTCGCGCCACGGCGGGCGCTCGCCGGAAACCCGGGCCCGTACCAGGTCATCGCCGCGGACGGCACGCGCCCGCCGTGGCGCGAGGCCACCTTCGACCGGGTGCTGGTCGACGTGCCCTGCACGGGGCTCGGCGCGCTGCGCCGCCGCCCGGAGGCGCGCTGGCGGCGGCGGCCGGCGGACCTGGAGGGGTTCGCGCCGCTCCAGCGCGGGCTGCTGCGCGAGGCGCTGAAGGCCGTACGGGTCGGCGGCGTCGTCGGGTACGCGACCTGCTCGCCGCATCTTGCGGAGACGCGGACGGTGGTCGAGGACGTGCTGCGCGGGCGCGGCGGGGCGGCGCCCGCCGCCGAGTTGATCGACGCCCGGCCGCTGATGGAGGGCGTGCCCGCGCTGGGCGAGGGTCCGGACGTGCAGCTGTGGCCGCATCTGCACGGCACGGACGCGATGTACCTGGCGCTGCTGCGCCGCACGGGGTGATCCGGGGCGCGCCCGCACCTCGCACTGTGCGAATCCACATCGCGGGGGCACCGGTAGTGGATCGCCGCACATGGTGCGGAACAGCTTTCCCGCCATAGCGTCAGCTCCATGAATTCGAGCTCGCATTGGCTGACTCCGGGAAAGGCGGCTGCCGTCGCCCTCACCTTCGACGTGGACGCGGAGACCGGAGTCCTTTCCGCGAACGGGAAATACGCCCGGCATGCGATGACCATGACGCACCAGGCGTTCGGTCCCGATGTCGGTGTGCCGCGGATTCTCGGAATTCTGCGGGACCTTGAGGTCCCGGCGACGTTCTTCTTTCCCGGCTGGGTGGCCGAGCGGCGGCCCGGGCTGGTGGCGCAGGTGGTCGAGGCGGGCCACGAGGTCGCCCACCACTCGTACAGCCACGTGCCGGCGACGTCCATGTCGTTCGCCGAGGAACGGGCCGATTTCGAGCGGGCGCTGGAGGTCTTCAAGAACCTCGACGTGCCCGTGTACGGCCACCGGGCCGGGCTGTGGGAAGCGAGCTGGCAGACCGCGTCGCTGGTGGCGGAGTACGGGCTCGTGTACGACTCGTCGATGATGAACGACGACCGGCCCTATCACGTACCCACGGAAAAGGGCGGAATCGTCGAACTGCCGCCGCACTGGTCGCTGGACGACTGGGAGCAGTACGCTTTTCTCCCGGCCCCGCAGATCGGGTCGATCATCGAGGATCCGCGGAAAGTCCTCTCGATGTGGAAATACGAACTGGACGCGATGCGGCGCTACAACTCGCTGTTCATGCTCACCAACCACCCGTTCCTCACCGGCCGTCCGGGGCGGGCCGAGGCGCTGCGCTCGCTCATCGAGTACGGGCGGTCCCACGGGGACGTGGAATTCCTGACCTGCCGGGAACTCGCCGAGCGTGCCAAGGGTGACCGGACGCTGGCCGAACGGCCGCTGCAGGAGCCGGAGATCGAGCCCGGGCTCTTCCCCGCGAGCTGACCGCCCGGGCGTGATATCCCCCGAGTCACCGCGGTATCCGCCAGGTCACCGCGGCACCCCTCAAGCCACAACAGCGGTACCCCGCCACAACAGCGGTACCCCCCAAGTCACAGGGGCGGGGAGGGGCGTTCAACCTCCCCCGTCGGCGCTTCCTCCCCGCCCCTGTATTCCTC
>NZ_LIQY01000419.1 GCF_001418495.1 Streptomyces pathocidini
GCAGGGCGACTACGGCGGTCCGGCCCCGGCCCCGGACGCTCCGCCCCAGCCCGCGCAGCCGCCCCGCAGGCGGCAGGAGCCTCAGCCGCAGCGGTACGCGCCGCCGCCGGAGCCCCCGGCTCCGCGCCGGGAGTCCCGGGGCCGCAACCCCAACCGCATGCGCATCCCCGGCCTCGGCTGCCTCAAGGGTTGCCTGTTCACCCTCCTGATCCTGGTGGCGGCCGCCTGGGCCGTGTGGGAACTCACCCCGCTCCAGGACTGGGTGGCCCAGGGCAAGTCCTTCTGGGAAGCGGTCGGCGACTGGTTCACCCAGGTCCAGGACTGGGTCTCGCAGCTCGGTGGCTCGTCCGACTCCGGTGGCGGAGCCGGCACCCAGTAGCGGTCCCGTCGGCGGGCAGGCACGGAGGGACCCGGCAACAGCCGTGCGAGTCCGGCGATTTGTCGACACCTGAGGGGGGATTTCCGTCACGGAAGTGCCGGTTGGTGCCGCGCGGGGCGTAGCTTTGTCGCCAACGCCAGCCTCTGCGGGCCCTGATGGTCCGGGGACACGACACGTCGGAGCAGTCTTGGCACGGAACATCGGCAGCCGGTACACCGCCCACCAGGTCCTGGGGCGGGGATCCGCCGGCACGGTATGGCTGGGTGAGGGCCCCGACGGCCCGGTCGCCATCAAGCTGCTGCGCGAGGACCTCGCCGCCGACCAGGAGCTGGTCGGCCGGTTCGTCCAGGAGCGCACCGCCCTGCTGGGCCTCTCCCACGCGCGCGTGGTGGCCGTCCGCGACCTCGTCGTGGACGGCAACGACCTCGCGCTCGTCATGGACCTCGTCCGCGGCACCGACCTGCGCACCCGCCTCGACCGCGAGCGCCGCCTCGCGCCCGAGGCCGCCGTGGCCATCGCGGCCGACGTCGCCGAAGGGCTCGCCGCCGCGCACTCCGCGGGCGTCGTGCACCGCGACGTGAAGCCGGAGAACGTCCTGCTGGACATGCAGGGCCCGCTCGGCCCGGGCGGCGCTCACCCGGCGCTGCTCACCGACTTCGGCATCGCCCGGCTCGTCGACGCCCCCAGCCGCACCCGCGCGACGAAGATCATCGGTACCCCCGACTACCTCGCCCCCGAGATCGTCGAGGGCCTCCCGCCGCGCGCCGCCGTCGACATCTACGCCCTCGCGACCGTTCTGTACGAACTGCTCGCCGGATTCACGCCGTTCGGCGGCGGGCACCCGGGCGCGATCCTGCGCCGCCATGTGACGGAGTCGGTGGCCCCGCTGCCCGGCATCCCCGACGAGCTGTGGCAGCTGCTCGTCCAGTGCCTCGCCAAGTCGCCCGCCTCGCGGCTGCGCGCCGCCGAGCTGGCGGGCCGGCTGCGCGAGCTGCTGCCCGACCTCGCCGGGATGCCGCCGCTGGACGTGGACGAGCCCGGCCCGGACATCCCGGACCCCGGCCAGGAGATGTACGAGGAGCAGCCGTACGCGCCCGCCGACGCTCCGCGCCGCGCGGCCGTGCCGCTGGTGCACGGCTCGGCTCCGGACTCCAACCGGGACACCCACACGAGCATGCGCGTGCCCAGCGCCGACGAGCTCTCGGGCGGGGCGCATGGCACGGCCCGGGTGCCGCGCTCGGCGGCCGACCGCCGCCCGGGCATGGCCCGGCACCGCGCCGAGGCCGTGCGGCGGCGCCGGATCAGGCTCGGCGCCGCCGCCGCGGTGCTCGCCGCGGCGGCGGGGGTCGGGGGCTGGCTCGCGGTGGGCGGCGACGAAGCGGACGCGACCCCGCCGGGCGTCGAGCGCTCCGACGCCGACCACCCGGCGCCCTAGAAAAAAATCTCGCGAAATCCGCCGCGAGCCGGGAACTCACGGAAAGTCGCCGGACGTTCACTCAACGTCGAACGGTTGCCGCCCCCGAACCGGGCGGGTCCACCGGCAGATTCTTCTGGGGGTTGCGATGAAGGCGGGTCAGGGGAGGTATCGCTCGGCCGCGGCCGGGCCCTGTTCTTCGATGAGGCGCTTGGCGCGCTCCAGGCGCTCGGGGGTCACGTCCCGCCCGGAGACGCGGACCAGGTCCTCGGGGTCGATGGGCGTCTCGGTGCCGGTGCGGAGCTGGAGCCCCGGGCGCTTCTTGGCTTCGGTCGGCTCGTCCTCGTGCTTCTCGGTCACGGCGGCCCTCCTCGTTCTGCTGAGACTGTGGGTCCTGCCGGGGAAGCGATGCTTCCTGTGCCCCTATTGTGCGGCCATATGGGGAACCGCACACAGCGGCGGACGGATTTCTCCCGAGACCAGTGCTCCCGGGCGGGGCCGTCGCACACAGCCGTTACGCTGGACCCGTGGCAGTCGTCGATGTATCCGAAGAGCTGAAGTCCCTCTCCTCGACCATGGGGTCGATCGAGGCCGTCCTGGACCTCGATGCGATGAGGGCCGACATCGCCGTGCTCGAGGAGCAGGCGGCGGCCCCCTCCCTGTGGGACGACCCGGAGAACGCGCAGAAGGTCACCAGCAAGCTGTCCTACCTCCAGGGCCAGTTGCGGCGGACCGAGGAGCTGCGGGGGCGCATCGACGACCTCGAGGTGCTCTTCGAGCTCGCGGAGGCCGAGGACGACGCGGACGCCCGCGCCGAGGCCGAGTCCGAGCTGGAGTCCGTGCGCAAGGCCGTCGAGGAGATGGAGGTGCGCACCCTCCTCTCCGGCGAGTACGACGCCCGGGAGGCCCTGGTCAACATCCGCGCCGAGGCGGGCGGTGTGGACGCCGCCGACTTCGCCGAGCGCCTCCAGCGGATGTATCTGCGCTGGGCCGAGCGGCACGGCTACAAGACGGAGGTGTACGAGACCTCGTACGCGGAGGAGGCCGGCATCAAGTCGACCACCTTCGCCGTCCAGTCCCCGTACGCCTACGGCACGCTCTCCGTCGAGCAGGGCACGCACCGGCTCGTGCGGATCTCGCCGTTCGACAACCAGGGCCGCCGCCAGACGTCCTTCGCGGGCGTCGAGGTGCTGCCGGTGGTCGAGCAGACCGACCACATCGAGATCGACGAGTCCGATCTGCGGGTGGATGTCTACCGCTCCTCGGGCCCCGGCGGTCAGGGCGTCAACACCACCGACTCCGCGGTGCGGTTGACCCACATCCCCACCGGCATCGTGGTCTCCTGCCAGAACGAGCGCTCGCAGATCCAGAACAAGGCGACCGCGATGAACGTCCTCCAGGCCAAGCTGCTCGAGCGGCGCCGCCAGGAGGAGCAGGCGAAGATGGACGCGCTCAAGGGCGACGGCGGCAACTCCTGGGGCAACCAGATGCGTTCGTACGTCCTGCACCCGTACCAGATGGTCAAGGACCTGCGGACCGACCACGAGGTCGGCAACCCGGACGCGGTCCTGGACGGCGACATCGACGGGTTCCTGGAGGCGGGCATCCGCTGGCGCAAGAGCGAGCAGAAGTAGTCCGCCGCACGGTCGCTGCACCTACCGAACGCCAACAGCAACTGCCGCTCACCGAGCGGCAGTTGCTTTTTTGGTCACAGTCCTGTGTGGGTAACGCCCGTCATAGCGCGCCATTCCCGGCAAAGCGTTCGGAATGACCTTGACGCTGCTGTGAATTGTGGGAAAGCTGATCAGCGGCATGCCATGTCTGATGCGCGTGCGTACGGGGGCGGGACGGGACTTGAGCGTTCCGAGTCGTTTTCCGACCCCCAGGTGACCACCGCTCGGTGCATGGCTGCTCCATTTACGAGACAGCTACTGGGGGTAGCAGGTAGATGACTAAGAAGATGCGGCTGCGCGTCGCGCGGATAGCCGCTGGTGCGGTGATCGCCGCAGGTGCGTCGCTGACCGCCGCGGGTGCGGCCCAGGCCGCGGACCTCGATCTCGAGGTTCCCGGTCTCGTCAGCGTCGGCGCGGGTGTCGGCGAGAAGGGCGTCGATGCCGACCTCTCGCTCGGCGAGGGCGACGACCCGGACGACCCGGGGCTCCCGGGCAACCCGGACCCGGGTGTCACGGACCCGGCAGACCCGGACAACCCCGGTGACCCGGGTGGCGACATCCCGCCGCTTCCGGACGTCCCGGACCTCCCGGTTGACCCTGGTCAGCCGGAGGGCCCGGGCACGCCCGACAACCCCGGCACACCCGGGGACCCGGGCACGCCGGACCAGCCGAGCAACCCGGGCAACGGTGGCGACAACGGTGACGGCGGGGACTCGGGCAACGCCCCGGACCCGGCCGGTTCGACCGGTGAGGACGCCGCCGGCGGCACGGAAGAGCAGCTGGTCCAGACCGACACCAACAGCGTTGGTTCGGCCAAGGGCCAGCAGCAGAACCAGCAGAACCAGGCCGTGGAAGGGGAGCTCGCCGAGACCGGCGCCTCCGACCAGACTGGGTTCCTGCTGATCGGCGCCGCGACCATGATCGCGGGTGGGGTGGGCTTCCGCCTGCTGCCGCGGCTGATCAACCGCGGCGGTGGTGCGGCCGCCGCCTGAGCGGCGGACCGGCACTACACCGCGTAACGAGCTACACCGCGCGGTAACAAGCTGCACCGTGTGAAACGAAGGGCCCCGGAGCGCACATCGCTCCGGGGCCCCTCGCGTGGGAACGTAGGGGATTCGGTCCGCCTGGAAACGCGGGAACTCGGCGCGCTCAGACGCGATCAGCGATCGGTTGTCAACGGTCGGTGACCATCGGCCGGCGGTCGGTCACGCCGCCTGGTGGGCCAGGACGGCCACCGCGATCAGCAGTATCAGCAGCAGCGCCACCAGCGCCGCCGGGGACAGCCCGGCGAAGAGCCCGGCCAGGCCCCCTTCCTGCTGCAGGCGTGCCCTGCTGGCCCGGCAGACCGGGCAGCGTCCCTCGCTGACGGGGGCCGCACAGTTGGCGCACACCAGTCGGTCGCATGTCATGCGATCTCCTCCTCACTGTGGCCAACGCGCCGGGAGGTCCCATGGTTCCCGGCGGCCCCGATCGCCGGTTCCCGGCTGCCACCCCCACCTACCACTGTGCCAGCATCCGCACGATTCGGCTCGCCCCGCAGGCCAAGGCCTGGCGGCCCATGCCTGCTTTGTGCCTGAAGGTCCCGTGAACAAACACTCAACCTCCACCGCCGACTGCGCGGCCGCACCCGGTTCGCGTATGGTCACGCTCACCGACGGGATCCCGCAACCGGGCCTCCCGTACCCCCTCTACAGGTCGACCCTGGTGCTTTCGTGATCCGATTCGACAACGTCTCCAAGACCTATCCCAAGCAGACCCGCCCCGCCCTCCGGGACGTCTCGCTGGAGATCGAGAAAGGCGAGTTCGTCTTCCTCGTGGGCTCCTCGGGCTCCGGCAAGTCCACCTTCCTGCGGCTGCTGCTGCGCGAGGAGCGGGCCAGCCACGGTGCGGTGCATGTGCTGGGCAAGGATCTCGGCAGGCTCTCCAACTGGAAGGTGCCGCAGATGCGGCGCCAGTTGGGCACCGTCTTCCAGGACTTCCGGCTGCTGCCGAACAAGACGGTCGGCGAGAACGTGGCCTTCGCGCTCGAGGTCATCGGCAAGCCGCGTGGGCAGATCCGCAAGACCGTCCCCGAGGTCCTCGACCTCGTGGGTCTCGGCGGCAAGGACGACCGCATGCCGGGCGAGCTCTCCGGCGGCGAGCAGCAGCGCGTGGCCATCGCCCGGGCGTTCGTCAACCGCCCCATGCTGCTGATCGCGGACGAGCCCACGGGCAACCTCGACCCGCAGACCTCGGTCGGCATCATGAAGCTGCTGGACCGGATCAACAGGACCGGTACGACAGTGGTCATGGCCACCCACGACCAGCAGATCGTCGACCAGATGCGCAAGCGCGTCATCGAACTCGAAAAGGGCCGACTGGTGCGCGACCAGTCGCGCGGTGTGTACGGCTACCAGCACTGAGCGTCCCGCCGTAGCCGCTGTCACCCCCCTGAAAGGACATCATGCGCGCCCAGTTCGTCCTGTCGGAGATCAGCGTCGGTCTCCGTCGCAATCTCACGATGACGTTCGCGGTCATCATCTCCGTCGCCCTCTCCCTCGCCCTGTTCGGCGGTTCGCTGCTGATGCGCGAGCAGGTCAGCACGATGAAGGGCTTCTGGTACGACAAGGTCAACGTCTCCATCTTCCTGTGCAACAAGAACGACGCGGAGAGCGACCCCAACTGCGCCAAGGGCGCGGTCACCGCTGACCAGAAGAGCGAGATCAAGACCGACCTCGAGAAGATGCCGGTCGTCGACCAGGTGGCCTTCGAGACCGCGGACGAGGCGTACAAGCACTACAAGGAGCAGTTCGGCGACTCACCGCTCGCCGACTCCCTGACGCCGGATCAGATGCAGGAGTCCTTCCGCGTCAAGCTGAAGGACCCGGAGAAGTACGAGGTCATCAAGACCGCCTTCTCCGCCCGGCCCGGCGTCCAGGCGGTCGAAGACCAGAGCGAGGTGCTGGACAGCCTGTTCAACCTGCTCAACGTGATGAGCCTGGCGGCATTGTTCCTGATGGCCCTGATGCTGCTGGTGGCCCTGATGCTGATCGTCAACACCGTACGGGTGTCGGCGTTCAGCCGCCGCAGGGAGACCGGCATCATGCGGCTGGTCGGCGCCTCCAGCTTCTACATCCAGATGCCGTTCATCATGGAGGCCGCCATCGCGGGCCTCATCGGCGGCGGCCTGGCCTGCGTGCTGCTGGTCTCGGGCAAGTACTTCGTGGTCAACAACTGGCTCGCCCAGCAGATCAGCCTCATCAACTTCATCGGTTGGGACGCGGTGTTGACGAAGCTGCCGCTCGTGCTGGCGGTGGGCCTGCTGATGCCCGCCCTTGCGGCTTTCTTCGCGCTCCGCAAGTACCTGAAGGTGTGATACATGCCCTGGGCGCCGTACGGAGAACCTGCCGTGCGGCGCCCTCGGCTTGTCCTAGACTCACCGGCATGTCGGGCCCGTCGATGTTCGTCCGGCCCCGCAGCATTCGCCGCGGGGCAGCCCTGACATTCGTGTTCGCGACCGTGCTGGGCACGGGCGCCGCCGCCGGGGCCTTCGGCGACGAGATGCACAACACCACCGACGCCACCGCGAGTTCCCTCCCGAAGACCGGGACCGCGGACCGGGACGAGGTCGCGGCGGCCGCCCGCGAGGCGATGGCCAAGGGCCAGTCCGGGTCCAAGGCGGCCGAGGAGGTCGTCAGCCGCAGCGGCGACCGCTGGAGCGCGGTCTACAGCGCCCGTGAGTACGAGAACGTGCGGCAGGCCCTGGACGGCGAGTACGTCGGCGTGGGCCTGTGGGTGCGATGTCGCCCCGGCGGCAGGATCGAGGTCGCCCGCGTCCAGCCCGGCAGCCCCGCCGACCGCGCGGGCATCGCCGTGGGCGACCGGCTGCGGACCATCGACGGCGAGCCGATGACCGGGCAGCCGGTGACCGAGGTCGTCTCCCGGCTGCGCGGCGGAAACCCCGGGGCGGCGAATGGCAACGAGGCCGAGGGCCAGGCGGGCGGCACCCAGGCCGGGTCCGGCGACGACAAGCCGTCCGACCGCAGCGCAGCCGCCGGCACCCCCGTACGGCTCGGACTCGAGCGCGACGGCCGGACCTGGCAGCAGACACTCCACCGCATCCGGCTGGCCACCGAGGCCGTCACCGCCGACCGCTCCGCGGCGGACCGCGCCACCCGCATCAAGGTCGACTCCTTCAGCAAGGGCTCCGGCGAGCAGGTGCGCCGCGCGGTGCGCGAGGCCCCCGAGGGCGACGGCATCCTGCTCGACCTGCGTGGCAACTCCGGCGGCCTGGTCACCGAGGCCGTCACCGCCGCCTCCGCCTTCCTCGACGGCGGCCTGGTCGCCACGTACGACGTGAAGGGCCGGCAGCGGGCCCTCTACGCGCAGGAGGGCGGCGACGTCGGCACCCCCCTCGTCGTCCTCGTCGACGGCGGCACGATGAGCGCCGCCGAGCTGCTGACCGGCGCGCTCCAGGACCGCGGCCGGGCTGTGGTCGTCGGTTCCCGCACCTTCGGCAAGGGCTCCGTCCAGATGCCGAGCAAGCTGCCGGACGGCTCGGTCGCTGAGCTGACCGTCGGCCACTACAAGACCCCCGCCGGTCGCAGCGTCGACGGCGAGGGCATCGCCCCCGACCTGGCCGTCAAGGGAGGGGCGGAGGAGCGGGCCCGCACGGTATTGAGTGGCCTCGGGGGCGGGGCGTAGTGCGAGAATGGCCACGCTATGGCTAAAGAGACGGGTCGCAAGCTGATCGCGCAGAACAAGAAGGCGCGGCACGACTACCACATCCTTGACACCTACGAGTGCGGGCTGGTGCTGACCGGGACCGAGGTGAAGTCGCTGCGCCAGGGGCGCGCCTCCCTGGTGGACGGGTTCGCCCAGCTCGACGGGGGCGAGGCGTGGCTGCACAACGTGCACATCCCCGAGTACAGCCAGGGGACGTGGACGAACCACTCGGCCCGCCGCAAGCGCAAGCTGCTGCTGCACCGGGCGGAGATCGACAAGCTCATCGGCAAGACGCAGGAGACCGGGCACACGCTCGTACCGCTCGCGCTGTACTTCAAGGACGGCCGGGCCAAGGTCGAGATCGCGCTGGCGAAGGGCAAGAAGGAGTACGACAAGCGGCAGACGCTGCGCGAGAAGCAGGACCGCCGCGAGGCAGACCGCGCCATCTCGGCGGCGCGGCGGCGGCAGCGGGCCTAGCGGCCCCGGCCGGGGCGCCCTCTCGGGGGCCCTCCCGCCGATGGGAATACGGTGGTACGGGCGGGCGTTGATCCCGTACGATGAGTCCTGCACTCCACGGGGTGCGGGTACACCTTGAGCAGGACCTAATTCCATAGTGGACAACATGGGGATGATCGGTTTCGACAGCGGATGTCGAAGCAGGAGAAGCGAGCCGAGGAAGCGGCAATGATCTCGTAAACCACGTGTCGCAAACAATAATCGCCAATACCAAGCGCGATTCCTTCGCCCTCGCTGCCTAAGTAGCGACTTGCGAAGTGTCAGCCCGGGGCTGTTCCCGACCCGGATCCTGGCATCAGCTAGGGGACTAAACCTCTAAGCCCGGTCACGGGGCGTAGAGGGAAACCAAACAGTGACTGAGCCCGTCGGCAGCTTGTCTGTGTGACTGCCGGGGCCGAGAAAAGCACAGCAGACTGCGCTCGGAGAAGCCCTGGTTCCGCACCGTTGGACGCGGGTTCGATTCCCGCCATCTCCACGAGTAGGGCGGGTGGGCCGTGCTCGCGAACCGCGCGAGCCGGGTTCGCCCACCTCATGTCCGGGGCATGACCCCGGACTCCCTTACCCCATGTAGGGAAGGCCCCGCCGTAATGGCGGGGCTTTTTCGTGTCTGCGGGCGGGGAACGTCTGCGGGCGGGGAGCGCTCACAAGTCCGGCCGATCCCGGGTGAGCGCAAGGTTGCGTGGGCTTCACGCACGGGCACGGGGGCGAAACCTCGGGTTCCTAGCGTCGGGTCGTAAGGACGCAGACCCCGCTGGAGGCGTGATGACTGCCATGACGACCGCACCGCGCAAGGGGGGCCGCCGCTGGATCCAGCAGTGGGACCCGGAGGATGAGACCTTCTGGCGGGCGAAGGGGGAGCGGATCGCCCGGCGCAATCTGGTGTTCTCGGTCCTCTCCGAGCACATCGGGTTCTCCGTCTGGAGCCTGTGGTCGGTCATGGTGCTGTTCATGGGGCCCGAGTACGGGGTCGACCCGGCGGGGAAGTTCTTCCTCGTCGCCGTGCCGACCCTCGTCGGAGCCGTGCTGCGGGTGCCGTACACCTTCGCCGTCGCGCGGTTCGGCGGGCGGAACTGGACCGTCCTCAGCGCGGCGCTGCTGCTGCTCCCCACGGCCGCCGCGGCCTACGTGATGGAGCCCGGGACCTCTTACGCCGCCTTCGTCGCGGTCGCGGCGCTGACCGGGGTCGGGGGCGGGAACTTCGCCTCGTCCATGACGAACATCAACTCCTTCTATCCGCTGCGGAAGAAGGGCTGGGCGCTCGGCCTCAACGCGGGCGGCGGCAACATCGGCGTGCCCGTCGTCCAGCTCGTCGGACTGCTCGTCATCGGCACCGCCGGGGCGGCCCGGCCGCGGCTCGTGCTCGCCGTCTACCTGCCGCTCGTCGTCATCGCGGCCGTGCTCGCCGCGCTGCGGATGGACAACCTCGCGCCCGTGAAGAACGACACCGGCGCCGTGCCGGAGGCCCTGCGGGACGCGCACACCTGGATCATGTCCTTTCTCTACATCGGCACCTTCGGGTCCTTCATCGGCTACAGCTTCGCCTTCGGCCTCGTGCTGCAGAACCAGTTCGCGCGCACGCCCCTGCAGGCCGCGTCGCTCACGTTCATCGGGCCGCTGCTCGGCTCGCTGATCCGCCCGGTCGGCGGCCGGCTCGCCGACCGGCTCGGCGGGGCGCGCGTCACGCTGTGGAACTTCGCCGCCATGGCCGCCGCGACCCTGGTCGTCATCCACGCCTCGCTGGAGAAGTCGCCGGCCCTCTTCCTCGCCGGCTTCATCGCGCTGTTCGTGCTCACCGGGCTCGGCAACGGCTCCACGTACAAGATGATCCCGGGCATCTTCCAGGCCAAGGCCCTGGCCCGCGGGCTGTCCGGCGAGGAGGCGGCGGCGTACGGGCGGCGGCTGTCGGGCGCCGCGATGGGGCTCATCGGGGCGGTGGGCGCGCTCGGCGG
>NZ_LIQY01000042.1 GCF_001418495.1 Streptomyces pathocidini
CTCCCCCGCCGCCCCCTCCGACGGCATGGCCACCAGGCCCAACTCCGCGCCGGAGGCGAGCAGCCGGTGCGCCGGCAGGATCCGCACCGTGTAGCCGAAGGGCCCGGTGCGGTTCAGGGCGAGCGGCCCCTCGTACAGCCAGCGGCCCTCGGTGTCCGAGCCGCCGGCCGGCTTGAGGGGCACCGCCACCGCGTCGGTGATCCGGTCCTCCGCGTCCACCCGGCCCGCGACCGCCTGCACCTCCACGTCGTCGGGGGACAGCCGGTCCAGCGCGACCCGCACCCGCAGCGAGAGCGTCGAACCCAGCTCCGCGCTGCCGCTCACCCCCTTACCGGTCTCGACGTGGTCGACGGCCACGCGCGGCCAGGCGGCCCGGACCCGCTCCTTCCAGTCGGCCAGTTCGCCCGCCGCGACGGGCCCGAGGGCGCGATGGGCGCGGGCGGCCGGCGCGTACAGCCGCTCCACGTACTCCCGGACCATCCGCCCGGCCAGCACCTTCGGGCCGAGCGAGACGAGGGTCCCGCGGACCATCTCGATCCAGCGGTCGGGCAGCCCGCTGTGCTGCCCGCGGTCGTAGAAGCGGGGCGCGACCCGCTCCTCCAGCAGCCGGTAGAGCGCGATGGCCTCCAGGTCGTCGCGCCGCTCCTCGCTGGTGGCCGTGCCGTCCGCGGTGGGGATCGCCCAGCCGAAGTCCGGCTCGTACCACTCGTCCCACCAGCCGTCCAGGACCGAGAGGTTGAGGGCCCCGTTGAGCGCGGCCTTCATACCGGAGGTGCCGCAGGCCTCCAGCGGGCGGAGCGGGTTGTTCAGCCACACGTCGCAGCCGGGGTAGAGCTTCTGCGCCATGCCCATCCCGTAGTCGGGCAGGAAGACCACGCGGTGCCGCACGCGCGGGTCGTCGGAGAACTTCACCAGTTCCTGTACGAGCCGCTTGCCGCTGTCGTCGGCCGGGTGCGCCTTGCCCGCGACGACGATCTGGAGGGGCCGCTCGGGGTCGAGCAGCAGCCGCATGAGCCGGTCGCGGTCGCGCAGCATGAGCGTGAGCCGCTTGTACGAGGGCACGCGGCGGGCGAAGCCGACGGTGAGCACGTCCGGGTCGAGTACGCCGTCGATCCAGGTGAGTTCGGCGGCCCCGGCGCCGCGCTGCCGCCACGAGGTGTACAGCCGCTCCCGCACCTCCTCGACCAGCTGTCCGCGCAGCGT
This sequence comes from Streptomyces pathocidini, assembly GCF_001418495.1. Taxonomy (GTDB): domain Bacteria; phylum Actinomycetota; class Actinomycetes; order Streptomycetales; family Streptomycetaceae; genus Streptomyces; species Streptomyces pathocidini. Next base: position 1,204 of record NZ_LIQY01000042.1, read on the forward strand.
CCTGCGCAGCTCCCAGATCTCGCGGGCGGGGATGTCGGCGACGGCGTCCCAGCGGGCCGAGATTCCGGCGGCGAGCGCGTCCTCGGCCCGGTCGGAGCCGATCTGCCGGGCGCCCAGCCGGAACACCTCGGGCGCGACCCAGGTGGGCGCGTGGACGCCGTTGGTGACGGAGGTGATCGGCACCTCCTCCGGGTCGAACCCGGGCCACAGCCCGGCGAACATCTCCCGGCTGACCTTGCCGTGCAGGGTGGAGACGCCGTTGGCCCGCTGGGCCAGCCGCAGCCCCATCACCGCCATGTTGAACAGGTTGGGCTCGCCGCCCGGATAGATCTCCATGCCGAGCTGGAGGATGCGGCCCACCTCGACCCCGGGCAGCTCTCCGCCCTCGCCGAAGTGCCGGGCGACCAGTTCGCGGTCGAAGCGGTCGATGCCCGCGGGGACGGGGGTGTGGGTGGTGAACACGGTCCCGGCGCGTACGGCCTCGAGCGCGGCGTCGAAGTCCAGCCCCTCGTCCCCGAGTTCGCGGATCCGCTCCAGGCCGAGGAACCCGGCGTGCCCCTCGTTGGTGTGGAACACCTCGGGCGCGGGGTGCCCGGTGAGGCGGCAGTACGTGCGGACCGCGCGCACGCCGCCGATGCCCAGCAGCATCTCCTGCAGCAGCCGGTGCTCGCTGCCGCCGCCGTAGAGCCGGTCGGTCACGTCGCGGGCGCGCGGGTCGTTCTCCTCGACGTCCGAGTCGAGCAGCAGCAGCGGCACCCGCCCGACCCGGGCCAGCCACACGTACGCGCGCAGGGACCGGCCGCCGGGCAGGTCGAGGGCGATCTGCGCCGGCTTGGTGTCGGCCTCGCGCAGCAGGGACAGCGGCAGTTCGTTGGGGTCGAGGACCGGATACTGCTCCTGCTGCCAGCCGTCACGGGAGAGCGACTGCCGGAAGTAGCCGTGCCGGTAGAGGAGTCCGACGCCGATGAGCGGGACACCGAGGTCGCTGGCCGCCTTGAGGTGGTCCCCGGCCAGGATGCCGAGGCCGCCCGAATACTGCGGCAGGGCCGCGGTGATGCCGAACTCGGGCGAGAAGTAGGCGACGGCGGCGGGCAGATCGGGGTCCGCGGCCTGGTACCACCGGGGCCCCACGAGATAGTCGTCGAGCCCCTCGGCCGCGGCCGCCAGGCGCCGCAGGAAGCCGTCGTCCCGGGCGAGTTCGGCCAGGCGCGAGGCGGATGCGGAGCCGAGGAGCCGTACGGGGTCGCCCCCGGCCGCCGCCCAGCCCTCGGGGTCGACGGCCCGGAACAGTTCGCGGGTCTCGGTGTGCCAGGACCAGCGCAGATTGCGCGCCAGTTCGCTGAGCGGTCGTAGGGGTTCCGGAAGGACGGGGCGCACGCTGAATCGACGAATGGCCTTCACCCTTCGACGTTAGCCGCGCGCCGCGGCGCACGGCCACGGCGCACCCCCGGCGCCCGCACCTTGCCCCCGAACGGTGGCACGACACGCGTTGACGCGTGGAGATCTCGCGGCGAACTCCCGCACGGAATCTGTCGTTCAGGCGGTCTTGTCGACAGAGCGTCATAACGAGACTCTTGCTGTCACATCCGAGTTGTCGCGGAGCAAGGGGGATTCATGGCACTGACACGACATCACCGGTTGCGCCTGGCAGGGGCAGTGACAGCGACGGCCGCCGCGGCCGTCCTCGCCGCCGCCGCACTGCCGGCGCACGCCACCCCCGCCGAGGGCCGCATCCTGGGCGCGGGCGCGCCCGGGGCCATCGGCGGAAGCTACATCGTCACGCTCAAGCAGGGCGTCGCCGCGCCCTCCGCCACGGGCAAGGACCTGGCGAGAAAGTACGGGGCCGAGATCCGCCGGACGTTCGGGGCCGCGCTCAACGGCTATTCGGTGCGGCTCTCCGAGTCGCAGGCCAAGCGCCTCGCCGCGGACCCGAAGGTCGCCTCCGTCGTCCAGAACAAGACACTGCACATCACCGACACGCAAGCGAACCCGCCCTCCTGGGGCCTGGACCGGATCGACCAGCCGGACCTGCCCCTGAACAAGGCGTACACCTACCCGTCAGGCGGCGGCGCGGGCGTCACCGCGTACGTCATCGACACCGGAATCCGCACCTCGCACCAGGACTTCGGCGGCCGGGCGGTGAGCGGCTTCGACGCGGTGGACGGCGGAGCGGCGACCGACGGCAACGGCCATGGCACGCACGTCGCCGCGACCATCGGGGGTAGCTCGTATGGCGTAGCGAAGAAGGTCAACCTCGTCGCCGTGCGCGTACTGGACGACGCCGGGTCGGGCACCACGGACCAGGTGGTCGAGGGCATCAACTGGGTGATCCTGAACGCCAGGAAGCCCGCGGTGGCGAACATGAGCCTGGGCGGTCCGGGCGATCCCGCGCTGGACGCGGCCGTGAGCAACGCCATCGCGTCCGGCGTGACCTTCGCGGTGGCGGCGGGCAACAGCACCGCGGAGGTGGGGGCCTCTTCGCCGGCCCGCGTCCCGGAGGCCATCACGGTCGGCGCGACGGACGAAGAGGACGCCTTCGCCGATTTCTCCAACTGGGGAAGCGGCGTCGACCTGCTCGCCCCGGGAGTGAACATCAAGTCGGCGTGGAACACGTCCGACACCGCGACCAACACCATCTCGGGCACGTCGATGGCCACGCCCCACGCGGCGGGCGCATCGGCGCTGTACCTGGCCGCACACCCGGCAGCCACTCCGGCCCAGGTCTCCGCGGGGCTGACGGACAGCGCGGCCAAGAACAAGGTCACCGACCCGCTGTTCTTCCGGTTGCTGTTCACCCCCAACAAGCTGCTGCAGGTCCCCAACTAACCCCGGATCAGCACACGGAGGATCCGACCGGAGCGGTCCCGCGGCAACGGCGCGCGGGACCGCTCCGGTTTTTTACCGTTACGCAACAGTAGGCCGGTCACGGGCGGATTGGGCGCCTGTGCCCGGTGGGCAGTCTCCGATACGAGTCTCGCGCCTCGCACACCTCCCCCGCAGGACCCAATCACCCACCTGAGTGAACGCGGACAGGAGCGGCCATGCCCGCAGTCGGCACGTCCCCAAGGAAACCGATAGAAAGTACAAAAGCCAGTAAAGTGGCACAAACCGCAACGCCTCCAGGTGATCCCGTGATCGGACGCATCCCCGTTCTGGACGTCAGCCCACTCGTCGACTGCGGTCGCCGCCCGGCCAAGGCGGTGGTCGGCGAGACCTTCACCGTCAGCGCCACCGTCTTCCGCGAAGGCCACGACGCGGTCGCCGCCAACGTGGTACTGCGCGATCCGGCGGGCCGCGCCGGGCCGTGGACCCCGATGCGCGAACTCGCCCAGGGCACCGACCGCTGGGGCGCCGAGGTCACCCCGGACGCCGAGGGCCGCTGGACGTACACGGTCGAGGCCTGGAGCGATCCGGTCGCCACCTGGCGGCACCACGCGGGCATCAAGATCCCGGCCGGGATCGACACCGGGCTCGTCCTGGAGGAGGGCGCCGAGCTGTACGAGCGGGCGGCGGGCGGGGTGCCCAAGAACGAGGGCCGCGAGCACGTGCTGAAGGCCGTGGACGCGCTGCGCGACGAACAGCGCCCGGCCGCCGCCCGGCTGGCCGCCGCGCTGACCCCCGAGGCGGTCGGGACGCTGGACCGGTTCCCGCTGCGCGAGCTGGTCAGCGCCTCCCGCCCGATGCCCCTCCAGGTCGAGCGGCGGCGCGCGCTGTACGGGTCGTGGTACGAGTTCTTCCCCCGCTCCGAGGGCGCAGTCCTCGCCGAGGGGCAGCCGCCGGTCAGCGGCACCTTCCGCACCGCGGCCGAACGGCTGCCCGCCATCGCCGCGATGGGCTTCGACGTCGTCTACCTCCCGCCGATCCACCCCATCGGCACCGCGTTCCGCAAGGGCCCGGACAACGCGCTGCACGCCGGTCCCCACGACGTGGGCTCCCCGTGGGCGATCGGCTCCCCCGACGGCGGCCACGACGCGATCCACCCGGACCTGGGCACGCTCGCGGACTTCGACCACTTCGTACGGAAGGCGCGCGGGCTGCGCATCGAGGTGGCGCTGGACTTCGCGCTCCAGTGCTCGCCGGACCACCCGTGGGTCGGGAAGCACCCGGAGTGGTTCCGCCACCGGGCCGACGGCTCCATCGCGTACGCGGAGAACCCGCCGAAGAAGTACCAGGACATCTACCCGGTCGACTTCGACACCGACCTGCCCGGGATCGTCCGTGAGACGCTGCGGGTGCTGCGGTTCTGGATGGACCACGGGGTGCGGATCTTCCGGGTCGACAACCCGCACACCAAGCCGGTGGTCTTCTGGGAGAAGGTCATCGGCGACATCAACCGCACCGACCCCGATGTCGTCTTCCTCGCCGAGGCGTTCACCCGGCCCGCGATGATGCACACACTGGCCGCGATCGGCTTCCAGCAGTCGTACACCTATTTCACCTGGCGCAACTCCAAGCAGGAGCTGACCGAGTACCTCACCGAGCTGTCCGGGGACGCCGCCGCCTACATGCGGCCGAACTTCTTCGTGAACACCCCCGACATCCTGCACGCCTACCTCCAGGGCGGCGGCCGCCCCGCCTTCGAGGCCCGCGCCGTCCTCGCCGCGACCCTCTCCCCCGCCTGGGGCGTCTACGCGGGGTTCGAGCTGTGCGAGCACGAGGCGGTGCGGCCGGGCAGCGAGGAGTACGCGAGCTCGGAGAAGTACGAACTGCGGCCGCGCGACTGGGAGGCGGCCGAGCGGGAGAACCGTACGATCGCCCCGCTGATCACCGCGCTCAACCGGGTCAGGCGGCGCCATCCGGCCCTCCAGCAGCTGCGGAACCTGCACTTCCACCGGGTCGACAACGAGGCCGTGATCGCCTTCTCCAAACGCTCCGGAAACGACACCGTTGTCACCGTGGTCAACCTCGACCCGCGCCACACCCAGGAGGCCACGGTCTCGTTGGACATGCCGGAACTCGGCCTGGACTGGCACGAGTCCGTCCCGGTGCGCGACGAGCTCACCGGCGAGACCTATCACTGGGGCAGGGACAACTACGTGCGACTCGAACCGGGCCGCGCCCCCGCGCACGTACTGGCACTGCGGCCGTCCTCACCGATCGGAGGGTCACCCACCACATGATCGTCAACGAGCCCGTCCAGGACACCTTCGAGGACACCCCGGCCGGCGACCGGGATCCCGACTGGTTCAAACGCGCCGTCTTCTACGAAGTCCTGGTGCGCTCCTTCCAGGACAGCAACGGCGACGGCATCGGCGACCTCAAGGGGCTGACCGCGAAGCTGGACTACCTCCAGTGGCTGGGCGTCGACTGCCTCTGGCTGCCGCCGTTCTTCAAGTCCCCGCTGCGTGACGGCGGTTACGACGTCTCCGACTACACCGCGGTGCTGCCCGAGTTCGGCGACCTCGCCGACTTCGTGGAATTCGTGGACGCCGCGCACCAGCGCGGCATGCGCGTGATCATCGACTTCGTCATGAACCACACCAGCGACCAGCACGAGTGGTTCCAGCAGTCCAGGAGCGACCCCGACGGGCCGTACGGCGACTACTACGTCTGGGCGGACGACGACAAGCAGTACCAGGACGCCCGGATCATCTTCGTCGACACCGAGGCCTCCAACTGGACCTTCGACCCGGTGCGCAAGCAGTACTACTGGCACCGCTTCTTCTCCCACCAGCCGGACCTCAACTTCGAGAACCCGGCCGTGCAGGAGGAGATCATCTCGGCCCTGCGGTTCTGGCTCGACCTCGGCATCGACGGCTTCCGCCTCGACGCCGTGCCCTATCTCTACGCGGAGGAGGGCACCGACTGCGAGAACCTGCCGCGCACCCACGAGATGCTCCGCCGCGTCCGCGCCGAGATCGACGCCCACTACCCCGACACCGTCCTGCTGGCCGAGGCCAACCAGTGGCCCGAGGACGTGGTCGACTACTTCGGCGACTACGCCAAGGGCGGCGACGAGTGCCACATGGCCTTCCACTTCCCGGTCATGCCGCGGATCTTCATGGCCGTGCGGCGGGAGTCGCGCTACCCGGTCTCGGAGATCCTCGCCAAGACCCCGGCCATCCCCTCGGGCTGCCAGTGGGGCATCTTCCTGCGCAACCACGACGAGCTCACCCTCGAAATGGTCACGGACGAAGAGCGCGACTACATGTACGCGGAGTACGCCAAGGACCCGCGGATGCGCGCCAACATCGGCATCCGGCGGCGCCTCGCGCCCCTGCTGGACAACGACCGCAACCAGATCGAGCTGTTCACCGCCCTGCTGCTCTCCCTGCCCGGCTCGCCGATCCTCTACTACGGCGACGAGATCGGCATGGGCGACAACATCTGGCTCGGCGACCGCGACGCCGTGCGCACCCCGATGCAGTGGACCCCGGACCGCAACGCGGGCTTCTCCTCCTGCGATCCGGGTCGGCTCTACCTGCCGACCATCATGGACCCGGTCTACGGCTACCAGGTCACCAACGTCGAGGCCTCGATGTCCTCGCCGTCCTCGCTGCTGCACTGGACCCGGCGGATGATCGAGATCCGCAAGCAGAACCCGGCATTCGGCCTCGGCTCGTACACCGAACTGCCCTCCAGCAACCCGGCGGTGCTGGCCTTCCTCCGCGAGTACGGGGACGACCTGGTCCTGTGCGTGAACAACTTCTCCCGGTTCGCGCAGCCGACGGAGCTGGACCTCCAGGCGTTCAACGGACGGCACCCGGTGGAGCTGATCGGCGGGGTGCGCTTCCCGGCCATCGGCGAGCTGCCGTATCTGCTGACGCTGGCCGGGCACGGCTTCTACTGGTTCCGGCTGCGCAAGCCGGGGACGCCGGTGACAGCGGTCAACGGCAGCGCGGTGAGTGCGGCGGAGGCGGCGGGAAGTCCGGGCGCGGCCGCCGCGGACGGGGCCCCCGTCCGGCCCCGTGACCGGTAACGGCTGATCGTCCGGAAGTGGCGGGATGGTGGCGAAGGTTGCGGTTTCCCCCGTCCCGCCCTGGGCAGTCTCTTGCCATCGCCGTACGGCAACAGGCGGGAATAGGCCAAACGCCGGACTGTAGGGGCGATCTCACTCGACACGTCCCGCACCGCCGGACAGCCTCCCCCGTTGCTCTCAGCATGGAGGCACCACCACCGCATTCCGGGACGCCAGGCCCATCTTCTGTGGTGCGCCCCGGGGAAAGGACGCGACGCCATGTCGGAAGGCTCGACCCGCGCCAACCCGACCCGTGCGGCCACCCCAGCGGCCCTCAACGGCGGTGCGCCCGAGGGGTTCAGCGGTGGCGGACACCCCAACAGCCCGGCGAGCAGGGGCGCATATGCCAAGGGCAGGCCCCTCGCGGCGGACCACGGGCTGCTGCCCTCGCTCGTACCGCTGCTGGGCGAGTGGCTGCCGCACCAGCGGTGGTTCGCCGGAAAGGGCAGGCCGATCACCGGCTTCACGCTCGTCTCGGCCACCGAACTGCTGCCCCGCGGCGCGGGCGGCGCGGCGCCCGGGCTGCTCCACCTCCTCGTCCGTGCGCGGCAGTCGGGGCCCGCGGAGCCGAGCGCGGCCGAGGGCGACTGCTACCAGTTGCTGCTCGGCATCCGCTCCGTCCTCCCCCAGCACCTCGCCCACGCGCTGATCGGCCGCCCCACCGGCGGCCCCCTGCACGGCACCACCGTCTACGAGGCCCTGGCCGACCCCCGGCTCACCGGGATCCTGCTGGAGCGGCTGCGGGTGCCCGGGCGGCTGGGCGCGCTGCGCTTCACCCGCGCCCCCTCCACCGCCATCCCC
>NZ_LIQY01000420.1 GCF_001418495.1 Streptomyces pathocidini
CACCCGGCGCACGGCCCCTCGCCCCCCACCGGACCGTAGCCGCGCCCGAACCGCAACAGGCAACAGGAGGCTGAGGATTCGTACGCGGCTGCACGCCGGTGGCCCCGCCGCGAGGCGCGCCCGCTGCACGCAGCGCGGCGAACACGCGGCCCACCGCGTGGCGCGCGCGTACTCCACGCCTCGGCCGGGAGGCCGGTGGCCGAGGGCGTCTACGCGCGTAGGCCTTGGCAGGTTACCCTCATGCGCGTGAACGCTTTCGCCACTCCCGATTCCGCCGCCCCCGACGCCGGCGCCGCCGCGGCCCGCATCCGCGAACTCACCGGCGCCGAGAGCCACGACGTCGCGCTCGTCATGGGCTCGGGCTGGGTCCCCGCCGCCGAGGCGCTCGGGGCGCCCGAGCACGAGTTCCGGGTCACCGAGTTGCCCGGCTTCCCGCCCCCGGCGGTCGCGGGCCACGCCGGCACCGTGCGCTCGTACCGGATCGGGACCAAGCGCGTGCTGGTGTTCCTCGGCCGCACCCACTTCTACGAGTCCCGTGACGTCGCCGCCGTCGCCCACGGCGTACGCACCGCCGTCGCCGCCGGCTGCAAGACCATCGTGCTGACGAACGGCTGCGGCGGCCTGCGCGCCGGCATGCGCCCCGGCCAGCCGGTCCTCATCAGCGACCACATCAACCTGACCGCCGCCTCCCCCATCGTCGGCGCCGACTTCGTCGACCTGACCGACCTCTACTCCCCCCGGCTGCGCGCGATCTGCAAGGAGATCGACCCGTCCCTCGAAGAGGGCGTGTACGTGCAGTTCCCCGGGCCGCACTACGAGACCCCCGCCGAGATCAACATGATCCGCACCCTCGGCGCGGATCTGGTCGGCATGTCCACCGTCCTGGAGGCCATCGCGGCCCGCGAGGCCGGGGCCGAGGTGCTGGGCATCTCCCTGGTCACCAACCTCGCCGCCGGGATGACCGGTGAGCCGCTCAACCACGAAGAGGTGCTGCAGGCCGGGCGGGACTCGGCGACTCGGATGGGCGGGCTGCTGGCGCAGGTGCTCGGCCGGATCTGAGCCCCCGTCCGCCCCTGGCGGGAGATTCCGGGCCTCCGGCCGGGTACACGCCCCGTACCCGCACCGTCCGCGCCCGTATGCGAGAGCGCACACCCGCACCGTCCGTGCCTCGTACGCGAGAGCACGGCACCCGCACCGTCCACGCTCGTACGCAAGCACACCCGTACTCCCGAATCCGAGGAGCGCATCACGTGGCACTGGCAGCAAGCGAAACGGCGGAGCTGATCGCGCGGGCCCGCGCCTGGCTGGCCGAGGACCCGGACCCGGAGACGCGCGCCGAGCTGGCCGCGCTGCTCGACGCCGTCGACCCGGCCGACGTCGAGGACGCCGCCGGGAGCGCGCCCCTCGCCGAACTCGCGGACCGCTTCGGCGGCACGCTCCAGTTCGGTACGGCCGGGCTGCGCGGTGAACTCGGCGCCGGGCCGATGCGGATGAACCGCGCGGTGGTGATCCGCGCGGCGGCCGGCCTCGCCGCGTACCTGCGCGGGCAGGGCCGGGACGGCGGCCTCGTCGTCATCGGCTACGACGCCCGCCACAAGAGCGCAGACTTCGCGCGCGACACCGCCGCCGTGATCACCGGCGCGGGCCTGCGCGCCGCGCTGCTGCCGCGTCCGCTGCCCACGCCCGTACTCGCCTTCGCGGTCCGCCACCTCGGCGCCGTCGCCGGCGTGACCGTCACCGCCAGCCACAACCCGCCGCGCGACAACGGCTACAAGGTCTACCTCGGCGACGGCTCCCAGATCGTGCCGCCCGCGGACGGCGGGATCGCCGCCGAGATCGCCGCGATCGGGCGCCTTGCGGACGTCCCGCGCCCCGACACCGGCTGGGAGACCCTCGGCGAGGAGGTCGTGGAGGCGTATCTGGCGCGTACGGGCGCGGTGTTGACGGACGGCGGGCCGCGGGACGTACGCGTGGTGTACACGCCGTTGCACGGGGTCGGGCGGGATGTCCTGGTCGCCGCCTTCGCCCGCGCGGGGTTCCCGGAGCCGGTCGTGGTGCCCGAACAGGCCGAGCCCGACCCGGACTTCCCCACCGTCGCGTTTCCCAATCCCGAGGAGCCGGGCGCGATGGATCTCGCGTTCGCCGCCGCCGGGTCTGCGCGCCCCGATCTCGCCGCCGGGTCCGCGTCCGGATCGTTGGCGATGACGAGATCGGGGCGCGCGGACCCGGCGGCGAGAT
>NZ_LIQY01000421.1 GCF_001418495.1 Streptomyces pathocidini
GTCCCGCCCCGAGCCCGCGACAGCCCCCGCCCGGTCCCACCGGGCGGGGGCTTCGCCGTACGGGCGGGTGCGGCAGTATGTGGCCCATGACGAGCGTGCACGAGGACCGGCAGCGGCAGACCGTACGGCCGACCGCCGAGGACGGCGTGGCCGCGGCCGGCAGTGAGCTGATCGGCGGGCCCGTCGGCCGCCGCGCGCTGCTCGGGACGGGCTGGTGGACGCCGGTACGGGTCGTCGCGCTCGTCGCCATCGGGATGTTTGCGCTCGGGATGGTGCAGAAGCTGCCGTGCTACAACGGCGACTGGTTCTTCGGTGCGGGCGCCCAGTACACGCACGCCTGCTACTCGGACATCCCGCACCTCTACAACGCCCGGGGCTTCGCCGCCGACCTGGTGCCGTACTTCGACAGGATCCCCGGCGACATGGAGTACCTGGAGTACCCGGTCCTCACCGGCCTCTTCATGGAGGTCGCCTCCTGGCTGACCCCGACCGGCGGCTCGCTCCAGCACCGTGAGCAGATCTACTGGCTGGTCAACGCCGGCCTGCTCATGATCTGCGCCGCGGTGATCGCCGTCTGCGTGGCCCGCACGCATCGCCACCGCCCCTGGGACGCGCTGCTCGTCGCCCTCGCGCCTGCCTTCGCGCTGACCGCCACCATCAACTGGGACCTGCTCGCGGTGGCGCTCACCGCCGCGGCGATGCTGATGTGGTCGCGGAGCAGGCCGCTCGCGGCCGGTGTGCTGATCGGCCTGGCGACCGCCGCCAAGCTCTACCCGGTGCTGCTGCTCGGCCCGCTGCTCGTGCTGTGCCTGCGGGCGGGGCGCCGGAGGGAGTGGGGCACGGCGGTGTGCGGGGCCGTCGCGTCCTGGTTCGTGGTGAACCTTCCCGTGATGGCGCTGGCGCCCGAGGGGTGGCGGAAGTTCTACACCTTCAGCCAGGAGCGCCCGGTCGACTTCGGCTCGTTCTGGCTGATCATCTCGCAGCGCACGGGCAACCCGCTGGAGGGCGCGAACGCCTGGGCCACGGCGCTCACGCTGCTGCTGTGCGCGGCTATCGGCGCCCTGGCGCTCTATGCCCCGCGCCGCCCGCGCTTCGCCCAGCTGGCCTTCCTGGTCGTCGCGGTCTTCGTGCTGGTCAACAAGGTCTACTCACCGCAGTACGTGCTGTGGCTGATCCCGCTCGCGGCGCTGGCCCGGCCGCGGTGGCGCGACTTCCTGGTCTGGCAGGCCTGCGAGGTCATGTACTTCATCGGGATCTGGATGTACCTCGCGTACACCTCGTCCGGGGACAAGCACTACGGGCTGCCCCCGGAGGGCTACCAGCTCGCGATCCTGGCCCACCTGCTGGGGACGCTGTACCTGTGCGCGATCGTCGTACGGGACGTCCTGCTTCCGGAGCGGGACGTCGTACGGCAGGACGGCTCGGACGACCCGTCGGGCGGCGTGCTGGACGGGGCGCCCGACGTGTTCGTCCTCGGCCACCACCGGCGGGCCCGGCACGCGGCCCATCACGAGGGGACGTACGTGGAGTGGGGCGCGCGGCGCGGCTGACCGCTCGGAGCGCTCTCAGCCGGCTGTCTGGCGCGCTCTGGGGACAGCGGCGTGCCCTCGGGGACAGCGCGTGGTCTCAGAGGTCGACCACGCGGTCGTACTGCGTGGTCGTGTGGCGCAGATGGGCCACCAGCTCCTCGCCCACCTTTGGTTCCGGCGCGTCCGACGGCACGAACAGGATCGAGACCTGCATGTGCGGCGGCTCCGCGAACCAGCGCTGCTTGCCCGCCCAGACGAACGGCGAGAGGTTGCGGTTGACCGTCGCCAGACCGGCCCGGGCCACGCCCTTGGCGCGCGGCATCACGCCGTGCAGGGCCTTCGGGGCCTCCAGGCCCACGCCGTGCGAGGTGCCGCCGGCCACCACGACCAGGTAGCCGTCGGAGGCGGCCTTCTGCTGCCGGTAGCCGAAGCGGTCGCCCTTCGCGACGCGGGTCACGTCCAGCACGGAGCCGCGGTACTCGGTGGCCTCGTGGTCGCCGAGCCAGAGCCGGGTGCCGATACGGGCGCGGAAGCGGGTCTGCGGGAACTGCTGCTGGAGGCGGGCGAGTTCGTCGGCCTTGAGGTGGCTGACGAACATCGTGTGCAGCGGTAGGCGGGCGGCGCGCAGCCGGTCCATCCAGGTGATGACTTCCTCGACCGCGTCCGAGCCGTCCAGGCGGTCGAGCGGGAGGTGGAGGGCGAAGCCCTCGAGCCGTACGTCCTCGATGGCAGCGTGCAGCAGCGGCAGGTCCTGCTC
>NZ_LIQY01000422.1 GCF_001418495.1 Streptomyces pathocidini
ACTCTCGGACGGCGCGGCGGTGTGCACATGGTGGTCGTACGACCCCATCGGCACGCGCGGCGGCCCGCCGAACGGCGCGTCGAAGCCGTCCGCGCGGAACCCGTTCTCGTCCGTCTCGACCTCGACCTCCGCCTCGACGGCCACCGCGGCCCCGTACGCCGCCCCGCCGAACTCCCCGCCGGCCAGGTCGTACGTCGCGCTGCCGGCCCCGGCGACCGGCAGCGGCGGCCGGTCGCAGAGCCGGGCCGAGAGCCGCGCGCGCAGCTCGGCGCTGTTCGGCAGGCCGGTGAGCGAGTCGTGGCTGGCCCGGTGCGCGAGCTGCAGCTCGTGCCGCTTGCGCTCCTCGATGTCCTCGACGTGCGTCAGCAGGAACCGCGGCCCGTCGGCGGCGTCTGCGACAACGGAGTTCCGCAGCGACACCCACACATAGGTGCCGTCGCGCCGTGCCAGCCGCAGCTCGGCCCGCCCGCCTTCGGCGGAGGTGCGCAGGAGGGTGCCGATGTCCTCGGGGTGGACCAGGTCCGAGAAGGAGTAGCGCCGCATGGCCGCCGCGGGCCGCCCCAGCAGCCGGCACAGCGCGTCGTTGGTGCGCAGCAGCCGCCCGTGCTGGTCGCCGCCCATCTCGGCGATGGCCATGCCGCTGGGCGCGTACTCGAACGCCTGCCGGAAGCTTTCCTCGCTCGCCCGCAGCGCCTGCTGCTCGCGTTCGAGCCGTACGAGCGCGCGCTGCATGTTGGCCCGCAGCCGCGAGTTGCTGATCGCGATCGCGGACTGGAACGCGTACATCTGGAGCGCCTCGCGCACCCNNGCCGAGGAGCTCGTCGCCCGAGGAGTACATCGGCGCCAGCAGCCGGTCCTGGGGGTGCCACTCGTCGGCGAAGCGGGGGACCGGGCCCTCGGTGCGCCACTGCGGGATGTCGTCGTCGTCCAGCACCCAGCCCTCGGTGTGCGGGATGAAGCGCAGCTCGCCCCAGTGCTCGCCCATGGAGAGCCAGCGCTCCCAGGCGGCGCGGGAGCCGATCCGGCCGGCGAGGAGCGCCTCGGCGCCGGCGCTCCCGG
>NZ_LIQY01000423.1 GCF_001418495.1 Streptomyces pathocidini
CTTCTACACGGTGCTGGCCGTCCTCGCCGTCGCCCGCCCCCTCAAGGGCCCCCTCGACTGGCTGGTCCCGCCCCTCTTCCGTGCCGCCGAGTACCTCACCGTTCTCGTCCTCGCCGCCCGCTCGGAGGTGAACGGCGCCTTGCCTGCGGCTTTCGGGCTGGTGGCGGCCGTCGCCTACCATCACTACGACACGGTGTACCGCATCCGCGGCGGCACCGGGGCGCCCCCGCACTGGCTGGTGCGGGCGATCGGCGGGCACGAGGGGCGGATTCTGGCGGTCACCGTAGCGGCCGCCGCGCTGCCCGGCACAGGTTTCACAGTCGCGCTGACGGTGCTCGCCACCGCCCTCGCACTGACGGTGCTCATCGAGAGCATCCGTTTCTGGGTCTCTTCCGGAGCACCCGCAGTACACGACGAATCAGGAGAACCCGCATGATCGGCCTCGTGCTGGCAGCCGGCGCCGGACGGCGTCTGCGCCCCTACACCGACACCCTGCCCAAGGCACTGGTTCCGGTCGACGGCGACACCACCGTCCTCGACCTCACCCTCGCCAACTTCGCGGAGGTGGGCCTGACCGAGGTCGCGATCGTGGTCGGCTACCGCAAGGAGGCCGTGTACGAGCGCAAGGAGGCCCTGGAGCGGAAGTACGGCCTCAAGCTCACGCTGATCGACAACGACAAGGCCGAGGAGTGGAACAACGCGTACTCCCTGTGGTGTGCGCGTGACGCCATCCAGCACAGCGTGATCCTCGCCAACGGCGACACGGTGCACCCGGTCTCGGTCGAGAAGACCCTGCTCGCCCGGCGCGGCAACGGCCAGAAGATCATCCTCGCCCTCGACACGGTGAAGAACCTCGCCGACGAGGAGATGAAGGTCATCGTGGACCCGGAGAAGGGCGTCCAGCGCATCACCAAGCTGATGGACCCCGCCGAGGCCACCGGCGAGTACATCGGCGTGACCCTCATCGAGGGCGAGGCAGCCGCCGACCTGGCCGACGCACTGAAGACCACCTTCGAGCGCGACCCCGACCTCTACTACGAGGACGGCTACCAGGAGCTCGTCAACCGCGGCTTCCAGGTCGACGTCGCCCCCATCGGTGACATCAAGTGGGTCGAGATCGACAACCACGACGACCTCGCCAAGGGCAGGGAGATCGCGTGCCAGTACTGACCCGGCTCATCCCCTCGCCGGTCGTCGTCGACATCCGCGCCGGCGCGCTGGACGATCTCGCCGGCGTGCTGGCCGACCAGCGCATCTCCGCCTCGGGCAAGCTGGCCGTCGCGATCAGCGGCGGCTCCGGCGCGGCGCTGCGCGAGCGGCTCGCCCCGGCCCTGCCGGGCGCCAGCTGGTACGAGGTCGGCGGCGGCACGCTGGACGACGCGATCAAGCTCGCCGACGCCATGAAGTCCGGCCACTACGACGCGGTCGTGGGCCTGGGCGGCGGCAAGATCATCGACTGTGCCAAGTTCGCCGCCGCGCGCATCGGCCTGCCGCTGGTCGCCGTCGCGACGAACCTGTCGCACGACGGCCTGTGCTCCCCGGTCGCGACGCTCGACAACGACGCGGGCCGCGGCTCGTACGGGGTGCCGAACCCGATCGCCGTGGTGATCGACCTCGACATCATCCGCGAGGCCCCGGTGCGCTTCGTACGCTCCGGCATCGGTGACGCGCTCTCCAACATCTCCGCGGTCGCGGACTGGGAGCTGGCCAACCGGGAGAAGGGCGAGCAGATCGACGGTCTGGCCGCCGCCATAGCCCGCCAGGCGGGCGAGGCGGTGCTCCGCCACCCCGGCGGCGTCGGCGACGACGGCTTCCTGACCGTGCTCGCCGAGGGCCTGGTCCTCACCGGCATCTCGATGTCGGTGGCAGGCGACAGCCGTCCGGCCTCCGGCGCCTGCCACGAGATCAACCACGCCTTCGACATCCTCCACCCCAAGCGCGCGGCCAGCCACGGCGAGCAGTGCGGCCTGGGCGCGGCCTTCGCGATGCATCTGCGCGGGGCCCACGAGGAGTCGGCGCTGATGGCGGCGTGCCTGCGCCGGCACGGGCTGCCCGTGCTGCCGGAGGAGATCGGCTTCAGCGCGGACGAGTTCGTCGAGGTGGTGGCGTACGCGCCGCAGACCCGGCCCGGGCGCTACACGATCCTCGAGCACCTGGACCTGTCCAACGACCAGATCAGGGACGCGTACGCGGACTATGCCAAAGCCATCGCTAGCTGAACTGCGTCCGGTCGTCCACCCCGGTGGGCTCAAGGACCGGCGCAGCGGTGAGCACTGGGCCGGGCGCATCTACATGCGGGAGATCTCGCTGCGGTGCACCCGGCTCCTGGTGAACACCCCGATCACCCCGAACCAGTACACCGGCCTCATGATCGTCGCCGGTGTCGCGGCCGGGGCCGCCCTGCTGGTCCCCGGGCTGCTCGGTGCGATCCTCGGCGCCCTGCTGATCCAGCTGTACCTGCTGCTGGACTGCGTGGACGGCGAGCTCGCCCGCTGGCGCAAGGTGACCTCGACCACCGGGGTCTACCTGGACCGGGTGGGCCACTACCTCTCCGAGGCGGCCCTCCTGGTGGGCTTCGGCGTCCGCGCCGCGGACGTCTTCCACCGGGATGGCGCCACCACGCAGTGGCAGTGGGCCTTCCTCGGCACGTTGGCCGCGCTCGGCGCGATCCTGATCAAGGCCGAGACGGACCTGGTGGACGTGGCCCGGGCGCGCAGCGGGATGGCCGCCGCGGAGGACTCGGCGTCGGTGCCGCGCTCCTCCGGGATGGCGCTGGCCCGCAGGGCCGCGGCCGCGCTGAAGTTCCACCGGCTGGTGGGCGGTGTCGAGGCGTCGCTGGTGATCCTGGCCGCCGGGATCGCGGACTTCGTCCACGGCGATCTGCTGTTCACCCGCATCGCGGTCGTCGTTCTCGCAACCATCGCGGTCCTGCAAACCGTCCTTCACCTTGTGTCCATCCTCGCGTCGAGCAGGCTGAAGTGAACACGGCCCCAGCGCTGATCGTCGGAGCGGTTGTCCTCACCATGGGCAACCGCCCCGACGAGTTGCGCGCGCTCCTCGACTCGGTCGCCAAGCAGCACGGCGACCCGGTCGAGGTCGTCGTGGTCGGCAACGGCTCCCCGCTGCCCGAGCTCCCCGAGGGCGTACGGACGGTGGAGCTGCCGGAGAACGTCGGCATCCCCGCGGGCCGCAACGTCGGCATCGAGGCCTTCGGCCCCGGCGGCCGGGACGTCGACATCCTGCTCTTCCTCGACGACGACGGCCTGCTGCCTGGCGTCGACACCGCCGACCTGTGCCGCGAGGCCTTCGCCGCCGACCCCCGGCTCGGCATCATCAGCTTTCGCATCGCCGACCCCGACACCGGCGAGACCCAGCGCCGCCACGTGCCCCGGCTGCGCGCCTCGGACCCGATGCGCTCCTCCCGGGTCACCACCTTCCTCGGCGGCGCCAACGCGGTGCGCACCGCGGTCTTCCAGCAGGTCGGCGGCCTCCCGGACGACTTCTTCTACGCCCACGAGGAGACCGACCTCGCCTGGCGCGCCCTCGATGCGGGCTGGATGATCGACTACCGCGCGGACCTGGTGCTGTACCACCCCACGACGGCCCCCAGCAGGCATGCCGTCTACCACCGCATGGTCGCCCGCAACCGCGTCTGGCTGGCCCGCCGCAACCTCCCAGCCCCCCTCGTGCCCGCGTACCTCGGGGTGTGGCTGCTGCTGACCCTGGCCCGCAAGCCCTCCCGGCCCGCGCTCCGCGCCTGGCTCGGCGGTTTCCGTGAGGGATGGGCCACACCGTGCGGCCCTCGCCGCCCCATGAAGTGGCGTACGGTATGGCGCCTGACCAGACTGGGCCGACCTCCGGTCATCTGACAAGCTCCGTGTCTGAGAGCATCGGTCGTACGGCGGGACAACGGCTGTCGTCGCGAAGGCCTGCCTACGCCCGGAATCCGGCTGCGCATCTTGAAGACGAAAGTTTCCATTTGTGAGTGACACAACGCATGACGGTGCGGTCGCGGTGAGCGCCCCGCCGGCCCGAGACGATGGGCTGACCCCCGCCGAGCTCGCCGCCAGGTACGGGCTCGCGGTCAGCGGTGCCCGCCCCGGCCTCGGCGAGTACGTGCGCCAGCTCTGGGCCCGTCGCCACTTCATCCTGGCGTTCTCGCGGGCCAAGCTGACCGCGCAGTACAGCCAGGCGAAGCTCGGGCAGGTCTGGCAGGTGGCCACGCCACTGCTGAACGCGGCGGTCTACTTCCTCATCTTCGGCATCCTGCTGGGGGGCCGGGACGGTACCCCCGGCGGCAAGCACAACTACATCCCGTTCCTGGTGACGGGGGTCTTCGTCTTCACCTTCACGCAGACGTCGGTGCTGTCGGGTGTCCGCGCCATCTCCGGAAACCTCGGGCTCGTGCGCGCCCTGCACTTCCCCCGCGCCTCGCTGCCCATCTCGTTCTCGCTCCAGCAGCTCCAACAGCTGCTGTACTCGATGATCGTCCTGCTGGTGATCCTGGTCGGGTTCGGGCAGTTCCCGACGTGGTCCTGGTTCCTGGTGCTCCCCACGCTGGCGCTCCAACTCGTCTTCAACACCGGCCTGTCGCTGATCATGGCCCGGCTGGGAGCCAAGACCCCCGACCTGGCGCAGCTGATGCCCTTCGTGATGCGGACGCTGATGTACGCCTCCGGCGTCATGTTCCCGCTGGAGCACATGCTCAAGGAGCGCGCCGGGGCGTCTCCGTGGCTGGTCGACGTACTCCAGGCCAACCCGGTGGCCGTCTACATGGACCTCATGCGCTTCGCGTTCATCGACGGGTACACCGGCGCCGACCTGCCCCCCCACGTGTGGGCGCTCGCCCTCGGCTGGGCCGTCGTGGCGGGCATCGGCGGCTTTGTTTTCTTCTGGAAGGCGGAGGAGCGTTATGGCCGTGGCTGAGGACACGCGCAAGATCGAGGAAGCTCGGGCTCCGGAGCGGTCGCAGATCCCCACCGTCATCGCGGACGATCTGCACATCGTCTACCGCGTGAACGGCGGCCCGCGGGGCAGGGGCAGCGCCACCGCCGCCCTGAACCGCATCGTCGGCCGCAAGAAGCCGGTCGGCATGCGCGAGGTGCACGCCGTGCGCGGCGTCACCTTCACCGCTTACCGCGGCGAGGCCATCGGCCTCATCGGCTCCAACGGCTCCGGCAAGTCGACGCTGCTGAAGGCCGTGGCGGGACTGCTGCCGCCGGAGCGCGGCCGGGTCTACACCGACGGCCAGCCCTCGCTGCTCGGCGTCAACGCCGCGCTGATGAACGACCTGACCGGCGAACGGAACGTCATCCTCGGCGGCCTGGCCATGGGCATGACCCGCGAGCAGGTCCGCGAGCGCTACCAGGGCATCGTCGACTTCTCCGGGATCAACGAGAAGGGCGACTTCATCACCCTGCCCATGCGCACGTACTCCTCCGGCATGGCGGCCCGGCTCCGCTTCTCGATCGCGGCGGCCAAGGACCACGACGTGCTGATGATCGACGAGGCGCTGGCGACCGGCGACCGGAAGTTCCAGAAGCGCTCCGAGGAGCGCATCCGCGAGCTCCGCAAGGAGGCCGGCACGGTCTTCCTGGTCAGCCACAACAACAAGTCGATCCGCGACACCTGCGACCGCGTGCTGTGGCTGGAAAAGGGCGAACTCGTCATGGACGGCCCCACGGACGAGGTCATCAAGGCGTACGAGAAGGAGACCGGCAAGTAGCCGCGCAACCGCTGTGCCCGCGGCCCTGCCGGATCCATCCGGCGGGGCCGCGGTCGCGTGGTACGGCTCGGGCGGGGGCGTGCCCGCCGTGACGATCCGGTGGGGCGGGGCGCTGTCCATCGTCCGGGGGTATCCCGGGTGTGAAGTTCGGGAGCGGGGCCCCATGGGTAACTAGCCTCTCCATGAGGCTGGTTGTGTGCGACCGGCGCGTGCGCCTCTGGCGGGCGCCACCCGGGGACCGCGGCGAGATGCTGTACGGCGTAAGCTGTACCGGTGCTGATTCGCGGCATGTCGGGCACTCCGGCCGCCCGCCCGACAGAGCCGTGCTCCCGCCCCACTCGGCGCGGCGCCGTTGTGGCTCGGCACCACGTCCCAGCGGCTCATCGTCGCAGGCAGGCGGCAGTCAGCCAGGCGGCGTGTCCGAAATAGGATGTTCTGGGTCGGCAGTGTAGAACGGGAGATGTGACGGCCATGGCTACGAGGACTCTTCGGCTCCGAGGCACGTCCGCCGTCGCCCCCCGTGGTGGTTCCCCCTGCACCCGGACCGCCTCGCCGGGCGGACCGCGGTGACCGGGGCGACGGACGCCCACTCGCGTGCCGTGCTCGACAAGGCCGCCCGCGAGAACTTCCCCGTGGCCCCGTTCTTCCTCCCGCGCGCCTGGCGCGCGGACCTCATGGCCGTCTACGGCTACGCCCGCCTCGTCGACGACATCGGCGACGGCGACCTCGCCCCCGGCGGCACCGACGCCGTACTGCTCGGCCTGGAGCGCGAGCGCGCCGACGACCGGCTCGCCGTCCTCGACGCGTTCGAGGCCGACCTGCGCCGGGTCTTCGACCGTGGCGGCGAGGGCCCGCGCCACCCCCTGCTGAAGGCGCTCGTACCGACCGTGCGCCGCTGCGGCCTCACCCCCGAGCCGTTCCTCGGCCTCATCGAGGCCAACCGGCAGGACCAGCGCATCACCCGGTACGCCACCTACGACGATCTGCTCGCCTACTGCGAACTGTCCGCCAACCCCGTCGGCCGCCTCGTCCTCGGCATCACCGGCACCACCACCCCCGAGCGGGTCCGCCGCTCCGACGCGATCTGCACCGCGCTCCAGATCGTCGAGCACCTCCAGGACGTCGCCGAGGACCTGCGGCGCGACCGCGTCTACCTCCCCGCCGAGGACATGAAGCGGTTCGACGTCGAAACCGCCGACCTGGCCGCCCCCACCGGGGGCCCGCCGGTGCGCGCGCTGGTCGCTTTCGAGGCCGAACGCGCCCGTCTCCTGCTGGATGAGGGCGCCCCGCTCGTGGGCAGCGTCCACGGGAGACTCCGGCTGCTGCTCGCCGGGTTCGTCGCCGGGGGGCGCGCCGCGCTGCGGGCCATCGACGCCGCGGGACACGACGTACTCCCGGGACCGCCCAAGCCCACCAAGCTCGACCTCGTGCGCGAGGCGGGGGCGACACTGCGAAGAGAGGGGTGAGCCGGACGTGGACGGATCCGTGCCCGCGTCCGCGCCGGTGCTCGCGGCGTACCGCTACTGCGAGGCCGTGACGGGACAGCAGGCCCGTAACTTCGCCTACGGCATCAGGCTGTTGCCGGTCGAGAAGCGGCAGGCCATGTCGGCGCTGTACGCGTTCTCGCGCCGCGTGGACGACATCGGCGACGGCGCCCTGCCGGCCGACACCAAGCGCGAGCGGCTCGAGGAGACCCGCGCGCTGCTGGCCCGTATCCACGGCGAGGAGATCGCCGAGGACGACACCGACCCCGTCGCCGTCGCGCTCTCCGACGCGGCGCGCCGCTTCCCGATCCCGCTCGGCGGACTCGACGAGCTCATCGACGGCGTGCTGATGGACGTGCGCGGCGCGAGCTACGAGACCTGGGGCGACCTGAAGGTCTACTGCCGCTGCGTCGCGGGCGCGATCGGCCGCCTCTCGCTCGGCGTGTTCGGCACGGTCGACGGCGTCGGCGAGCGGGAGGCCGGGCGCGCCGCGGAGTACGCCGACACGCTCGGCCTCGCGCTCCAACTCACCAACATCCTCCGGGACATCAGGGAGGACGCCGAGGGCGGCCGCACCTACCTGCCCGCCGACGACCTCGCCAAGTTCGGCTGCTCCGCGGGCTTCCGCGGCGTCGAACACCCCCCGGAGGGCGCCGACTTCAACGGCCTCGTCCACTACGAAGTGCGCCGCGCCCAGGCCCTGTTCGCCTCCGGATTCCGGCTGCTGCCGCTGCTCGACCGGCGCAGCGGCGCCTGCGTGGCCGCCATGGCCGGCATCTACCGGCGGCTGCTCGACCGCATCGCCGCCGAGCCGGCGGCGGTGCTGCGCGGGCGGGTCTCCCTGCCCGGGCGCGAGAAGGCGTACGTGGCGGTGCGCGGCCTGTCGGGCCTGGACGCCCGGCACGTCTCCCGCCACCTGTCGCGGCAGGCCGCCCGGGGGCGCGCATGAGCGTCGACAGCGCGCGGCCCGACCTGGCCGGGGACTCCGGCGCGGCGGGCGGCTCCCGGAGCGCCGCCGTGGTCATCGGCGGCGGTATCGCAGGTGTCACCGCCGCCCTCGCCCTGGCCGACTCGGGGTTGCGCGTCACGCTCGTCGAGGGCCGGCCCCGGCTGGGCGGGCTGGCCTTCTCCTTCCGCAGGCAGGGCGCGGCCGGGCCGCTGACCGTCGACAACGGGCAGCACGTCTATCTGCGGTGCTGCACCGCGTACCGCTGGTTCCTCGACCGGATCGGTGGCGCGGGGCTCGCGCCGCTGCAGGATCGGCTCGACGTGCCCGTGCTCGACGCCGACGGACTGCGGCTGGGGCGGCTGCGGCGCGCCGCGCTGCCCGTGCCGCTGCACCTCGCCGCCAGCCTCGCCCGCTACCCGCACCTCTCGCTCGCCGAGCGCGCCCAGGTCGCGCGCGCCGCGCTCGCCCTCAAGGGGCTCGACCCGGCCGATCCGGCCCTGGACGGCACCGACTTCGCCACCTGGCTGCACCGCCAGGGCCAGTCCCCGCGCGCCATCGAGGCGCTGTGGGACCTCGTCGGCGTGGCGACCCTCAACGCCCGGGCCGGGCAGGCCTCATTGGGGCTCGCCGCCATGGTCTTCAAGACCGGGCTGCTCTCCGAGCCCGGCGCCGCCGACATCGGCTTCTCCCGCGTGCCGCTCGGCGAACTGCACGACACGCTCGCGCGCACCGCACTCGACAAGGCGGGCGTGCGGACGGTGCTCCAGCGCCGCGTACAGTCCGTCAGCAAGGACGCCCAGGACGGGAGTTGGCGCGTCGCCGTCTCCGGCGGGACCGGCCGGGCCGAGCAGTTGGACGCAGGCACCGTCGTCCTCGCCGTACCGCAGCAGGAGGCGCACCGGCTGCTGCCCGAGGGCGCGCTCGACGAGCCGGACCGGCTCTTGGCGATCGGCACCGCGCCGATCCTCAACGTCCACGTCGTCTACGACCGCACTGTTCTGCGCCACCCGTTCCTCGCGGCGCTCGGCACGCCGGTCCAGTGGGTCTTCGACCGCACCGAGGCCGCCGGGCTGACCGGCGGCGGCCAGTACCTGGCGCTGTCCCAGTCCGCGGCCCACGACGAGATCGACACGCCGGTCGCCGCGCTCCGCGAACGCTACCTGCCCGAGCTGGATCGGCTGCTGCCCGCCGCCCGCGGCGCGCGGGTCCGCGACTTCTTCGTCACCCGCGAGCGCACGGCGACCTTCGCCCCCACCCCGGGCGTCGGGCGGCTGCGCCCTTCCGCCCGCACCCGCGCGCCCGGCCTGTACCTCGCCGGGGCGTGGACCGACACCGGCTGGCCCGCGACCATGGAGGGCGCCGTCCGCAGCGGGGCCGACGCGGCGGCCGCCGCGCTCGCCGGACTCGGCCGCCCGCATCTCGACCCTCTCCCCGTCTTCGGCCGGGGCAGGCCCCAGCAGGAGGCGGCATGAGCACGATGAGCACCACTACAGGACACAGAGGAGACACCGTGTCTTCGGAACAACCGCCCACCGGTGACGCGGGAGTCGCGGCGCTGCTGGAGCGCGGACGGGCCCTCGCCACACCGGAGTTGCGCGCCGCCGTGCACCGGCTCGAGCCGCCCATGGACTCTGTGGCCGCATACCACTTCGGGTGGCTCGACGCGGACGGCCGCCCGTCCACCGCGGGCGGCGGCAAGGCGGTGCGTCCTGCGCTGGCCCTGCTGTCCGCCGAGGCCGCGGGCGCCCCGCCCGAGACGGGCATCCCGGGCGCGGTCGCCGTCGAGCTGGTGCACAACTTCTCGCTGCTGCACGACGACCTGATGGACGGCGACGAGCAGCGCCGCCACCGCGACACCGTGTGGAAGGTGCACGGCCCCGCGCAGGCCATCCTGGTCGGCGACGCGCTGTTCGCCCTCGCCAACGAGATCCTGCTGGAGCTCGGCACCGCCGACGCCGGGCGCGCCACCCGCCGCCTGACCACCGCCTCCCGCAAGCTGATCGACGGTCAGGCCCAGGACATCTCGTACGAGCACCGCGAGCGGGTCACCGTCGAGGAGTGCCTGGAGATGGAGGGCAACAAGACCGGCGCGCTGCTGGCCTGCGCCTCCTCCATCGGCGCGGTCCTCGGCGGCGCGGACGACACGCTGGCCGACACCCTCGAAGCGTACGGCCACCACCTCGGCCTGGCCTTCCAGGCCGTGGACGACCTGCTCGGCATCTGGGGGGACCCGGAGGCCACCGGCAAGCAGACCTGGAGCGACCTACGGCAGCGCAAGAAGTCCCTGCCGGTCGCGGCCGCGCTGGCCGCCGGCGGCCCGGCCTCCGAGCAGCTGGCCGAACTCCTCGCGCACGACGCCAAGACGCACGACCTCAGCAACTTCGACGAGCACGCCTTCGCCACCCGCGCGGCCCTCATCGAGGAGGCGGGCGGCCGGGAGTGGACCTCCGAGGAGGCCCGCCGCCAGCACACCACCGCCATCCGGGCGCTGGACGGCGCGGGCATCCCCGGCCCCGTACGGGAACAGCTGGTGGCGCTCGCCGACTTCGTCGTAGTACGAGAGCGATGACCCACCACCTCATATAGCTCGCGGTCGCCGGCCGGCGCCCCCGCCAGGGGCGCCGGCCGACGGCAGACCCCAGCACAGCAGAGAACCACGGACTCACTGCACGAAGGGGAAGCCATGACAGCGACGACCGACGGAAGCTCAGGGCCGCTACAGCCCCGCGCAGCCTCGGCCACCAAAGCCGCCAAGGCCACAAAGGCTCCAAAGACCGCCCAGGTCACCGAGTTCACCACGGCGACCCGGGCCGACGCGCCCAGTGGCCCACCCAGCGGCCCGCCCGACGCCCGGACCGCGCTCGACCGGGCGGTCGCCCACCTGCTGGAGCGGCAGGACGACGCGGGCTGGTGGAAGGGCGACCTGGCCACCAACGTCACCATGGACGCCGAGGACCTGCTGCTCCGCCAGTTCCTCGGCATCCGCGACGCGGCGACCACCGAGGCCGCCGCCCGCTTCATCCGCGGCGAGCAGCGCGAGGACGGCACCTGGGCCACCTTCCACGGCGGGCCCGGCGAACTCTCCGCCACCATCGAGGCGTACGTCGCCCTGCGCCTGGCCGGGGACGCGCCCGACGCGCCGCACATGGAGGCGGCCGCGAAGTTCGTACGAGCGCAGGGCGGGATCGCGCGTGCCAGGGTCTTCACCCGCATCTGGCTGGCCCTGTTCGGCTGGTGGAAGTGGGACGACCTGCCGGAGCTGCCGCCCGAACTGATCTACCTGCCCAAGTGGTTCCCGCTCAACATCTACGACTTCGCCTGCTGGGCGCGGCAGACCATCGTGCCGCTGACGATCGTCTCCGCCAAGCGCCCCGTACGC
>NZ_LIQY01000424.1 GCF_001418495.1 Streptomyces pathocidini
CGTACACCGGCGGTCAGGGCGTACGGTCACGCGGCATGCCCTGACCGCCGGTGTACGACGGCTCAGGAAGCCTTGTTGATGAGCTCGTTGACCCGTGTGTCGGCCTTCTTCGTGGCGTCGGCGACCGGAGTGCCCTTGAGGACGTCGAGGAGCATGTCCTCCAGCACCTCGTCCTTCTCGATCGCGGTCCAGCCGGGGGCGATCGGGGTGAACCAGGCGTCCGGCACCGCGTTGGCGATCGGAGCGGTGGACTCCTTCTGCTTCAGCGGCTCCAACTGCTTGGTGTTGTTGGGGAGGATGTCCTTGGAGGCCAGCACCTCCTGGGACTTCTCGCTGGTGAACAGGGAGATCCACTCCTGGCCGAGGTCCTGGACCTTCGACTTGGAGATCGTGGCGAGGTCGGAGCCGCCGATGAAGGACGGCAGCGCCTTGCCGTTCGGTCCCGGCATGCCCGCAGTCTTGATCTTGCCTTCGAGCTTGGGGTTGCCGTTGGCCTTCCCGTCGACCACGCCGCCGGCCTCCCAGCCGTTGCCGTAGATGAGGGCCGCCTTCTCGTTGGCCATCACGTTGGCGTGGTCCTGCTCGTCCTTGGTCTGGTCACCCTTGTTGTACTTCTTGACCAGGTCGACGTAGTGCTGGATGCCCCGCTGGGCCTCCGGGCTGCTGAGGGTAGCCTTCCACTCCTTGGCCCCCTCGTCGTACTCGGCGATCTTCCCGCCGTACGCGGCGACGTAGGACATCGCGGCGTACCAGTAGCGGCCCGGCAGGTAGAGGCCCGAGAAACGCTTGTCCTTCTTGCCGTACTCGGCCTGGACCTTCCCGACAGCCGCGAGGAGTTCGTCCTCGGTCTGCGGGAAGGCGTCCGAGCCGGTGGCCTTCTTGAACATCTCGGTGTTGTAGATGGCCACGCGCGCGCCCGCGTAGTACGGCACGCAGTACTGCTTGCCCTCGAAGGCGCAGGTGTCCTTGAGGCCCTGGATCCAGGTGTCGGAGTTGTCGTACTTCTTGGGGTCGATCTCGCCGAGCGCCCCGTTGAGGATGTACGTCATGGTCTCGGTGTTGCCGAGCTCGACCACGTCGGGGAAGTTGCTGCCGCCCAGCGCCGTGTCCAACTTCTTGGCCTTGTCTGCCCACTGCTGGTACTGCACCTTGACGGTGACGTCGGGGTACTTCTCCTTGAACTGGTCGTTGACGTCCTTGACCAGTTCGGGCCAGGTGCTCTGCGCGTCGGACATCAGCCAGACGGTGAGCGTCTCCTTGCGGTCCTTGGGGTTCTTCGCGGCCTCGCCGCCCTCCGAGCCGCACGCCGCGACACCAGTGATCATTGCTGCGACGCCGACCGCCGCGATGAGCTTGCGCTTCACGACCCCTCCTTCAAGGGATGCCAGAACTCCCCCACCCCCGGAGTCCGCTGAGTCGGAATCGACTCGTTACGGGCATGCACCGTGTGCGGCGCGGGGACGTGGTCTTTAATGGTTTAGACCAGTGCTCGGCAGCTTGGCCTAGACCTTTAGGGGTGTCAAGGGTGTATAAGAGTCGCTGTCGGCTCCGTTACCGGACCGACACCTGAGGTGACAGCCACCCGCGGCCGGGACCGCGCCACGATGAGGCCTGAGGGACGGAGGAGCCGGTGACGGCAGCGGAGGAGCAGTCGGGAAGGCTGGCCATGACAGCCGAAGAGGCAGGCGAAGGGCCGGAGGGCACCCATGGTGCGACCAACGGGACGGTGCCGGCCCGCAGCGCCCGCGTGCCCAAGTACTACCGACTCAAGCGCCACTTGCTGGGGATGACCGAGACACTGCCACCGGGCACCCCCGTCCCCCCGGAGCGCACGCTGGCCGCCGAGTTCGACACCTCCCGGACGACCGTGCGCCAGGCGCTCCAGGAGCTGGTCGTCGAGGGGCGGCTGGAGCGGATCCAGGGCAAGGGCACGTTCGTCGCCAAGCCCAAGGTCTCCCAGGCCCTCCAACTCACCTCCTACACCGAGGACATGCGGGCCCAGGGCCTCGAACCCGCCTCCCAGCTGCTGGACATCGGCTATGTCACGGCCGACGACCGGCTCGCCGGGCTGCTCTCGATCGCGGCC
Organism: Streptomyces pathocidini; assembly: GCF_001418495.1. Classification (GTDB taxonomy): domain Bacteria; phylum Actinomycetota; class Actinomycetes; order Streptomycetales; family Streptomycetaceae; genus Streptomyces; species Streptomyces pathocidini. The sequence goes on from NZ_LIQY01000424.1 coordinate 2,087, forward strand.
GGCGGGCGCGTGCTGCGGATCGAGCGGCTGCGGCTGGCGAGCGGCGAGCCGATGGCGATCGAGACAACCCATCTGTCGGCCAAGCGCTTTCCGGCGCTGCGCCGGAGCCTGGTCAAGTACACCTCGCTCTACACGGCGCTGGCCGAGGTCTACGACGTGCACCTGGCCGAGGCCGAGGAGACCATCGAGACCTCGCTGGCCACCCCGCGCGAGGCCGGACTGCTCGGCACGGACGTCGGGCTGCCGATGCTGATGCTCTCGCGCCACTCGCTCGACGCGGACGGCCGCCCGGTGGAGTGGGTGCGGTCGGTCTACCGCGGCGACCGCTACAAGTTCGTGGCCAGACTGCGGCGTCCGGCGGGCTGACCTGCCGCCGGAGTACGGGAGTTGGGGCCGTGCGCGGTGGTACGGCGCGGGCTCGGCAGGGGCGTGGCATGGGCTCGGCGCGGGCTCGGCGAACCGTATCCGTACTGGAATGCGGACAGGTGGTGACGGTTTCCCGTCGGCTTGCTTAGATTTTCTGCGCGTTACGTAGCAGATCCCGGTCGCGGACCGGGGTGCAGACCGCCGCCGGAGAGACGGAGCCGCCGACATGGCAGAGCCAGCACCACCCCAGAGTCCGAAGCGCGCTTTCACTCCGCAATCCATCGCGGTATGGGGACTTGTCGCCCTCGTCGGCGCCATCGGCTGGACCGCGCTGGCGCTCTCGCGGGGCGAGGAGGTGTCGGCCGCGTGGATGGTGGCCGCCGCCCTCGGCTCGTACGCCATCGCGTACCGGTTCTACGCGCGGTTCATCGTCAACCGGGTGCTGAAGACCGACAAGACGCGGGCCACCCCCGCCGAACGGCTCGACAACGGCGTCGACTTCCACCCCACCGACCGGCGTGTGCTCTTCGGTCACCACTTCGCGGCGGTCGCGGGCGCGGGGCCGCTGGTGGGGCCGGTGCTCGCGGCGCAGATGGGGTATCTGCCGGGCACCATCTGGATCGTGGTCGGCGTGATCTTCGCCGGTGCGGTGCAGGACATGGTGACGCTGTTCTTCTCGATGCGCCGCAACGGCCGCTCGCTGGGCCAGATGGCGCGGGACGAGATCGGGCCCGTGGGCGGGGCCGCGGCGCTGATAGCGGTCTTCGCGATCATGATCATCCTGCTGGCGGTGCTGGCGCTGGTGATCGTCAACGCGCTGGCGCACTCGCCCTGGGGTGTCTTCTCCATCGCCATGACCATCCCGATCGCCCTGCTCATGGGCTTCTACCTGCGGGTGCTGCGCCCCGGCCGGGTCACCGAGGTCTCGCTCATCGGCGTCGCGCTGCTGCTGCTCGCCATCGTCGCGGGCGGCTGGGTCGCCGAGTCCTCGTTCGCCGACACCTTCACGCTGGAGCCGGGCACGCTGGTCGTCTGGATGGTGGCCTACGGGTTCGTGGCCTCCGTGCTCCCGGTGTGGATGCTGCTGGCCCCGCGCGACTACCTCTCGACCTTCATGAAGGTCGGCACGATCGTGCTGCTCGCGCTCGGCGTGGTCATCGCGCTGCCGACGCTGCAGATGCCCGCCGTCACCGACTTCGCCACCAGTGGCAAGGGGCCGGTCTTCGCGGGCTCGCTCTTCCCGTTCGTCTTCATCACCATCGCCTGCGGCGCCCTGTCGGGCTTCCACTCCCTGATCTCCTCGGGCACCACCCCGAAGATGATCCAGAAGGAGACGCAGATCAGGATGGTGGGCTACGGCGCCATGCTGACGGAGTCGTTCGTCGCCATCATGGCGATGATCACGGCCTGCATCATCGACCCCGGCCTCTACTTCGCGGTCAACTCCCCCGCGGGCGTCATCGGCACCACGGTGGAGTCCGCCTCGCAGGCGGTGGCGGGGCTCGGGTTCTCCATCTCCCCCGACCAGTTGGCGGCGGCGGCCAAGTCGGTCGAGGAGGCGAGCCTGCTCTCCAGGACCGGCGGCGCGCCCACCTTCGCGCTCGGCATGTCGGAGATCTTCTCCTCGGTGGTGGGCGGTGCCTCGCTGAAGGCGTTCTGGTACCACTTCGCGATCATGTTCGAGGCCCTGTTCATCCTCACCACGGTGGACGCGGGCACCCGGGTCGGCCGGTTCATGCTCCAGGACATGCTCGGCAACGTCTACAAGCCGTTCCGGCAGATCAGCTGGAAGCCGGGCGTGTGGTTCGCGAGCGCGGTCGTCGTGGGCGGCTGGGGCTACTTCCTGTGGGTCGGCGTGCACGACCCGCTGGGCGGCATCAACCAGCTGTTCCCGCTCTTCGGCATCGCCAACCAGCTGCTGGCGGCGGTCGCGCTGGCCGTGTGCACGACCCTGCTGGTGAAGTCCGGGCGCCTCAAGTGGGCCTGGATCACGGCAATTCCGCTGGCCTGGGACGCGGCGGTGACGCTGACCGCGAGCTGGCAGAAGATCTTCTCCGACGACCCGAGGGTCGGCTTCTTCCAGCAGCGGGCCGTCAACCAGGAGGCCATCGACGCGGGCAAGGTCCTGCCACCGGCCAAGACCATGGACGACATGCACACCATCTTCACCAACGCCACGGTAGACGGCGTGCTGTCGGCGCTCTTCGCGATCCTCATCATCGTGGTCATCGCGGACGCGGCCCGCGTCTGCTGGAAGGCGATCCGCGACCCGCGGTCCGTGACGCTGCACGAGGTCCCGTACGAGAAGTCGCGTCTCGTCGCTCCGGCCGGTCTCTTCCCGACGAAGGAGGAGAAGGCGGAACTGGCCACGGCCGGGGTCGAGATGGCGGGCCCGTCCACGGAAACCGCGAGCAGGCCGTGACGAGCGGGGCGGGGCCGGTGACCTCGCGGGAGTCCGTACGGGAGCCCTCGCGGGAGTCCGTACGGAAGTCCCCGTGGGAGTCCGTACGGAAGTCGTGGGAGTCCGTACGGCGGTTCACCGCCCGCGCGCGGTGGTTCTGGCGCGAGGCGACGGGCGAGGCGGCCTACGACCGCTACGTCGCCCACGCGCGCGCCCGCGACCCGCGGGCACCGGTCCTGACCCGCCGCGCCTTCGAGCGCCACCGCGTGGACGCGCGGGAGGCGGACCCCAGAGAGGGCTTCCGCTGCTGCTGACCGGCTGACGGAACACCCGCGTCACGTACGGGCCGCCGCCCCTTGATCCGAGGGCGCGACGGCCCGTACGTCCGTCATGCGCGGCTTCGGATACGGGACTTGGGCCGTCGCGGTCCCGGCCGTACCCACAGGCTAACGCACCGAAGCGCCTGCCGCCTTCACGCCATGACACAAGATGTGGGGGTGCGTGCGGACCTCACCACAAGATGTATGCTCATGCTCGCTGTCGCCGCAGGGGAATCCGGTGCGAATCCGGAACTGTCCCGCAACGGTATGGACAGGCGCGTTCACGCGTTTTCCGAGTCCGATGACCTGCCGGCGGCACGCCCGGTTCGACCGAGCCGGGCTGTGAATCGTCCGGGCCTCGCGGGTTGGGCCGACGGATGCTGCGCGGTGTGCCGCCCTGCCGTGAACGGGGTGCCGCACGCCCGTACGCTCCCGTCTCCCCTCCCCCGCGGCCCCAGCCGAGCGAGGGAGAGCCACGTGACCATCGCGCCCGCAGACCCCGCGTCAGCCACCGCGGCACGCGAGTCCGTACCGGAGCCCGCGACCGCGGGAACCGCCGGAGAGCCCGCCGCCGACGGCCCCGGGGCCG
>NZ_LIQY01000425.1 GCF_001418495.1 Streptomyces pathocidini
GCGGTGCGGATGCGGGCGACCTCGGCGTCGGCGCTCGCCACGTCGACGGTGCGCGGTGAGTGGCCCTCCAGGCCGAGCAGGACCGCCTTGGGGGTGCCGTGGCCGTGGCCGGTGGCGCCGAGCGAGCCGAACAGCTCGGCCCGTACCGCCGAGGTCTGCGCCAGCAGGCCGTCCTTCTTCAGCCGGCCCACGAACATGCGCGCCGCGCGCATCGGGCCGACCGTGTGCGAGCTCGACGGGCCGATGCCGATCGAGAAGAGGTCGAAGACGGAGATGGCCACGGTGGCGGACTTCCTTGTCTGCTGGGGGAGTTCGTGCGCGGGTGCGCCGGGCGGGGCCGCGAGGGCGCCGTCCGGCGCACCCTGCCTGCTACTTCAGGCCCGGGTACAGCGGGTGCTTGTCGGCCAGCGCGGTCACGCGGGCCTTGAGCGCCTCGGCGTCGTACGAGGGCTTCAGCGCCTCGGCGATGATGTCCGCGACCTCGATGAAGTCCTCCGCCTGGAAGCCGCGGGTGGCCAGCGCCGGGGTGCCGATCCGCAGGCCCGAGGTCACCATGGGCGGCCGCGGGTCGTTCGGGATGGCGTTGCGGTTGACCGTGATGCCGACCTCGTGGAGGCGGTCCTCGGCCTGCCGGCCGTCCAGCTCGGAGTTGCGCAGGTCCACCAGGACCAGGTGCACGTCCGTGCCGCCGGACAGGACCGAGACGCCGACCTCGGCGACGTCCGCCGCGGACAGCCGCTCGGCGAGGATCTTCGCGCCCGCCAGCGTACGCTGCTGGCGCTCCTTGAAGTCCTCGCTCGCCGCGACCTTGAAGGAGACCGCCTTGGCCGCGATGACGTGCTCCAGCGGGCCGCCCTGCTGGCCGGGGAAGACCGCGGAGTTGATCTTCTTGGCCAGCTCGGCGGTGCAGAGGATGACGCCGCCGCGCGGGCCGCCAAGGGTCTTGTGCGTGGTGGTGGTGACGATGTGGGCGTGCGGCACCGGGTTGGGGTGCAGGCCCGCGGCCACCAGGCCCGCGAAGTGGGCCATGTCGACCATCAGGTACGCGCCGACCTCGTCGGCGATCCGCCGGAACGCCGCGAAGTCCAGCTGGCGCGGGTACGCCGACCAGCCCGCGATGATCAGCTTCGGCCGGTGCTCCTTGGCCAGGCGCTCGACCTGGTCCATGTCGACCTGCCCGGTCTGCTCGTCCACGTGGTATGCGGCCACGTTGTAGAGCTTGCCGGAGAAGTTGATCTTCATTCCGTGGGTCAGGTGCCCGCCGTGGGCGAGGTTCAGACCCAGGATCGTGTCGCCGGGGGAGAGCAGCGCGAACATCGCCGCGGCGTTGGCCTGCGCGCCGGAGTGCGGCTGTACGTTCGCGTGCTCGGCGCCGAACAGCTCCTTGATGCGGTCGATCGCGAGCTGCTCGATGACGTCGACGTGCTCGCAGCCGCCGTAGTAGCGGCGGCCGGGGTACCCCTCGGCGTACTTGTTGGTCAGCACCGAGCCCTGGGCCTCGAGGACGGCGACCGGAGCGAAGTTCTCCGAGGCGATCATCTCGAGGGTGGACTGCTGGCGGTGCAGCTCGGCGTCGACCGCGGCGGCGACGTCCGGGTCGAGCTCGTGGAGAGACTGGTTGAGAATCGACATCGTGATCCCAATCGGGGCAGGGGCCGGGGTCAGTTGCCGGTGAAGGCGGTGTACTCGTCGGCGGACAGCAGGTCCGCCGGCTCGTCCGCCACCCGCACCTTGAACAGCCAACCGCCCTCGAACGGGGCGGAGTTCACCAGCGCCGGGTCGTCCACGACGTCCTGGTTGATCTCGGTGATCTCGCCGGAGACCGGCGAGTAGAGGTCGCTGACGGACTTGGTCGACTCCAGCTCGCCGCAGGAATCGCCCGCGGCGACGGTGTCACCGACCTCGGGGAGCTGGACGAAGACGACGTCACCGAGCGCGTCGGCGGCGTGCGAGGTGATGCCCACGGTCGACACACCGTCCGCGTCGGCGGCGGTGAGCCACTCGTGCTCCTTGCTGTAGCGCAGCTGCTGGGGGTTGCTCATGACCTGAATTCTCCTGGATGCGGGGGCGTGCTCGGATACGTGGTCTTGACAGGTGGGACAGGCGTGACGAAGTAGACGCTAGACGCCGGTCCGGCGAACGCGATGTCAGGCCTGTGGAGCGCGGTGTGTGTCGGTACGGGCGCCAGCACCGGCGCTCGCGGAAGGGCGCCGGCGCTGCCGCTGTGCGGAAGGCGTCAGCGCTGCCGCTTGTAGAAGGGGAGCGCGACGACCTCGTACGGCTCGTGGCTGCCGCGGATGTCGATCGCGACGCCCTCCGTGCCGGCCTCGGCGTGCGCGGCGTCCACGTACGCGATGGCGATCGGCTTGCCCAAGGTCGGGGACGGGGCGCCCGAGGTGACCTCGCCGATGACAGCCCCGGACTCGGCGGCCACCACCGCGTATCCGGCGCGCGGCACGCGTCGGCCGGTGGCGATCAGGCCGACCAGCTTGCGCGGCGGGTTCTTCTCGGCTCGCTCGGCCGCGGCCTCCAGGGCGGCGCGGCCGACGAAGTCCCCGGCCTTCTCGAACTTCACGACCCGGCCGAGCCCCGCGTCGAAAGGGGTCGTCGCGGTGGTCAGCTCGTGCCCGTACAGCGGCATGCCCGCCTCGAGGCGCAGGGTGTCGCGGCAGGACAGGCCGCAGGGGACGAGGCCCACGGAGGCGCCCGCCTCAGTGAGCGCCTGCCACAGAGTCTCGGCGTCGCCGGGCGCGACGAACAGCTCGAAGCCGTCCTCGCCGGTGTAGCCGGTGCGGGCGATGAGCGCCTGGACGCCGGCGACCGTGCCAGGCAGGCCGGCGTAGTACTTCAGGCCGTCCAGGTCGGCGTCGGTCACCGACTTGAGGATGCCGGGGGACTCCGGGCCCTGGACGGCGATCAGCGCGTAGGCCTCGCGGTCGTCGCGGACGGCCGCGTCGAAGCCGGCCTGCCGCTCGGTGAGCGCGTCCAGCACGGTCTGCGCGTTGGAGGCGTTGGCGACGACCATGTACTCGTGCTCGGCGAGCCGGTAGACGATCAGGTCGTCGAGGATGCCGCCCTCGGCGTTGGTGATCATGGTGTAGCGGGCGCGGCCGACGGCGACGCCGCCGATGTTGCCCACCAGCGCGTAGTCGAGGAGGTCCGCGGCCTGCGGGCCGGTGACGGTGATCTCGCCCATGTGGGAGAGGTCGAAGAGCCCGGCGCGGGTGCGGACGGCGACGTGCTCGTCGCGCTCACTGGCGTAGCGCAGCGGCATGTCCCAGCCCGCGAAGTCGGTCATGGTCGCGCCGAGTGCGCGGTGCGCCGCGTCCAGCGCGGTACGGCGGGGGGCTTCGGTCATGGTTCTGGCTCCCGGACAAAGGGGTGGCGAGGCTGGAGTCGAAGAAAACACAGCCTCCCCATCTGTCATCGGAACCTGAGAGCTTCACCACGATCCGGTGTCACGGATCCGCGGCTTGCACCTTGGGTGGAGCCGCCCGGGGCGACCCGCTTTCCAGATGTGCCTAGCCCGCGCGGTACGGGGCCTGAGAGATTCAAGGGAGGACTTGCTCCTTCGGCGCCCCGGCACTGGCACGGATGCCGTGTCCGGGGACTCTCCCGCGCGGAGTCGAACGGCCGGTATGGAGTTGGCGCCGACATCATTGCACGCCCTTCGGTGCGCGGGCGAGGTTCGGGGTGGTCCGGGTGGGACAGAACCGGGTTGTACGGCATTACCTATTCTTGAAACTCTGCTCGAACCGGCCCGCGCCCGGGCACGCCGCAACCGACCATGGGAGGGCGACCACGGTGCACAAGGATGGTGCGTACGCGACGGGGACCTCGGCCGTACTGGGCCCAGCGCCCCCGCCTCCCCGCAAGGCCGCCCC
>NZ_LIQY01000426.1 GCF_001418495.1 Streptomyces pathocidini
ACATCAGCACGAGGACGAAGATCAGCCAGACGTTGTTGACCTCCCACACCGGCGCCATCGCGTGGTCGATCAGCCACCGCGGGCGGCGCCGAGCGCGGCCGCCGCCCGCGGTGGCTGATCGACCACGCGATGGCGCCGGTGTGGGAGGTCAACAACGTCTGGCTGATCTTCGTCCTCGTGCTGATGTGGACGGGGTTCCCGACGTTCTTCCAGACCGTGTTCACCGCCATGTGGCTGCCGCTCGCGCTCGCCGCCGTCGGGCTCGTGCTGCGCGGCGCCGGGTTCGCCTTCCGCAAGCCGACCCGCTCACTGGCCGGACGGCGGCTGTACGGGGCGGCGTTCGCGATCTCCTCCCTCCTCACCCCGTACTTCCTGGGCGCGGCCGTCGGCGGCGTCGCCTCCGGCCGGATCGCACCCGGCACCCGCGCCTCGGCGGACGCCTGGGCCAACCCGACCTCCGTCCTCGCCGGCCTGCTCGCCATCGGGGCGAGCGCGTTCCTCGGCGCGGTGTTCCTCGCGGGCGACGCCCGCCGCCTGGGCGCAGACGACCTGGTCGGCTACTTCCGGCGCCGCGCCCTGGCGGCCCTCGGCGGGCTCGCGGTGCTCGCCGGGATCGGCCTGGGCGTCACGCGCCGGGACGCGAGCTATGTGTACCAGGGGCTCACGGACGGCAGCGGGTTCCTGTTCGTCCTGTTCGCCGCGGTGTGCGCGCTGGCCACGGCCTGGACGCTGGCCCGCGGCGCCACCGGCTGGGCGCGGGTGACCGCCGTCGCCGCGGTGGCGCTGACCGTGCTGGCCTGGGGACTGGCCCAGCGGCCGTATCTGATCCCGACCTCGCTGACGGTCGCCGACGGCGCGGGCGCCACGACGACCCTGCGGTGGCTGATGCTCGTCTCGCTGGTCGCCGTCGTGCTGGTCGGCCCCGCGCTGGGGCTGCTCTACTGGCTCGACGCGCGCGGGGAGTTGGAGCCGCAGGCCGAGGCCGACCTGCGCGAGCCCGGCGGCCGGTAGCCCCGGTCCGGGGACTCGGCCGGGCCGCCGCGGAACGCCCACTCCAGCCGCGGCTCGACCACCGGGCGCAGCACGCGCCGTACGGGCGCGGAGCTCAGGCCCAGCGCGAGGGCGAGCCCGAGGGCGGTCACGGCGGCGGCACCGGCCGGGGTGTGCCAGGCGGCCGGCTCGTACCAGCCCTCCCAGGCGGCGGTGCGGATGACGAGCCCGTGCAGCAGATACGCGTACAGCGTGCCCGCGCCGAGCGCCGTGTACCAGGTGCGGCGGCGCGGCACCCACGCCAGGAAGGCGGCGACCAGCAGCAGGGAGCAGACGAGCAGCCCGAGGGTCATGGCCGCCCCGACCGGCCATGACACGTTCAGCTCGGCCCAACTCTTGCTGCGCACCGCCCACTCGGTGGTCATCCGCCCGTGCGCCCAGTACGCGGTGGCGGCCCCGCCGGCGAGCACCGGCACGGCGGCGATCCGCACCCGGCGGGCCCGCAGCAGCTCCCAGTGCTCGGGGCGCAGCAGCAGCCCGATGACGAAGAACGGCAGGAGCTGGAGTACCCGGTCGAGGTTGAGGACCGGCCCGAGGTCGTTTGCGGCCCCGGCGAACGCGGCCGCCACGGCGAGCCCGAGCGCCGCCCACCACCGCATCACCCGCCACAGCGGGGCGGTCAGCCGCCACACGAACAGCGCGATCAGGAACCAGGTCAGGTACCAGGGGGAGAGCAGGCTGAGGTCGTTGCCGCGGTCGTCGACGGCGTTGCCGTACAGCGTGTAGAGCGTCTCGAAGACGACGTACGGGAGGGCGATCCCGGTGACCAGGCGCCGCAGCTGGTCCGGGCGGTGGCCGAAGCTCCGCGAGAAGTAGCCGGAGAGGAGGATGAACACCGGCATGTGGAAGGTGTAGATGAACAGGTAGCCCGCCCATACCACTTGGCTGTCCTTCAGCGGCTGCCACGCGTGCCCGACGACCACGAGGACCATGGCGAGCAGTTTCGCGTTGTCGAAGAACGGATCCCGCACTACGGCCTGACACGCTCCCTTGTGGCGACTTGGGGGCTCTTGGGTCTCTTGGCGCCTCTTGGGGCGCTCCGACTCCCGGCGCACCCTACCTTCCGTGCGTCCCGGATCGTGCGCCGGAAACCCTTCGGCACTGTCGGCGGTCGGCCTCGGGAGCGTACTCGCGCCAGGCGTCGGGTTCGAGGAACGACCGGCCTCCCGGCCCTCTTGGCGGAGCCGGTCGCGGTAGCGCCGGGGAGTCGGTCGCGGTGGCGCCGGGGAGTCGGTCGCGGTGGCGCCG
>NZ_LIQY01000427.1 GCF_001418495.1 Streptomyces pathocidini
GGTGGTTCCGCTCGTCGAGAAGCGTGGCCCTGGGGCGGCTTGGGCTGAGGGCAGTCGGCGCGGGAACGGGCGGTTTGATGGCCGCCTGTGCGCAGCACCGTGGCGCACCCTGAAGAGTTTCTTGTCAAACTGGCGTAAGAATCCCACGGATCGGCTCTCTAGGAGTGCGAAAGGCCAACGCTTCGCACCGCCGACAAGGAGAGCCACCCATGCGCGCCGCCGTCACGAGCCTGCTGAACCGCCATCGCCCGTACGAACCCCAGCCGTGCGGAGGGCTCGCCCACGACGACGCGGCGCTGGCCCGCGCGGCCCGGGGCGCGCTGACCCGCGCCGAGCAGATATGCCGGGTGGCGGCGGCGATATGCGGCGCCAACGTGGGCTGGGCATGCGAGCGGTGCACGCGGCGGGCCGAGCGGATCATGCCGTCGCTGGTGGTGCGCTGAGCGAGCCTGTCGGCTGGGGTCCAGGCGAGCCTGTCGGCAGGGTTCAGGCAGGCCTGTCGTCTGGAGGTTCGGCGGCCTGTCGGCTGGGGTTCAACGGGCGCGTCAGCCGCGGTTCAGGCGGGCCGGAAGACCGGGACCACCGGGTCGCCCCGGAACGCCACCTCCAGCTCCATGCCGACGCGCAGGAGCCCGTCCTCGGCGTCGACGACCTCGGTCATCATCCGCGGCCCTTCGACCAGGTCGACGACGGCCGCGACATAGGGGACCCGGTCGGGGAACGGCGGCAGGTCGTTGCGGTGCACCACGGACCAGGTGTAGAGCGCGGCCCGGCCGCCCGCCCGCTCCCAGGTGACGTTCTCGCTCCAGCAGCGCGGGCAGAACTCGCGCGGGTAGTGGTGGGCCGCGCCGCAGTCGCCGCAGCGCCGGATCAGCAGGCGCCCCTCGGCCACCGCGTCCCAGTAGGGCCGGGTGAAGGCGTCGGCCTCGGGCAGGTCGAACCGGGGCGCGTCGGCGGGCCCACTCACAGGAACAACCCCCACGCGCTGTCGAGGGACCAGGCCTGCCAGCCCATCGCGAAGAAGGCGACCAACGAGATCAGCGCCATCATGGAGTTCTGCCCCTGCTCGGCCCAGTCGTGGATCATCAGGACCAGGTAGAGCAGATTCAGCGACAGCCCTCCCAGGAGGGCGATCGGGGTCAGGAATCCGGCGATCAGGCCGAGCCCCAGGGCGAGTTCGGCGTAGACGACCACGTACGCCATGAGCTTCGGCCGCGGCGCGACGACGACCTCGAAGCCACGGCGTACGAACCCCCAGCGGTGCTCCGCCGCGACGCTCGACGCCCAGGCGATGCCCGTACCGCGCTCGAGCCAGCCCTTTCTGTCCTTGTGCCGCCAGCTCTCCAGCCACCACAGGCCGAGGCCGATGCGCAGCACCGCGAGCCACTCGGCTCCGCCGAGCCAGATCGTCTGCACGGGGCACACCCCTTCCGGGCTTCCATCCGGATTCCGGTCGCGACTTTCTGACACTTCATCAGTTCACTTGCCGCCCCAGTTCAGCGGATGGACAACGCTTGACGCAAGGGGTCGCGCCGGGTTGCAGTGGGTGGTGGGCCGTGATGGATCCGTAACGCATTCGGTATGGGTTTGACCAACACACGACAAATATCCGGGTACGCTCACGCGCATGTCCGACAACACCCCCTCGACCACGGGGACTTCGACGCCCGCCACGGCCGCTCCGGCCTCCCGGGCCTCGGCGCCCGGTTCGCCCGTGTACGTCATCGGGGGTGGTCCCGGCGGTCTCGCCACGGCGGCCGTCCTGGGCCGGCGGGGCATACGAGCCGTGGTCCTGGAGAAGTCCGACGCGGCCGGCGCCTCGTGGCGCGGGCACTACGACCGGCTCGAACTCCACACCACCCGCAGGCTCTCCGCCCTCCCGGGCCTGCCGATCCCGCGCTCGTACGGGCGCTGGGTCGGCCGCGACGACCTGGTCCGGTATCTGGAGCAGTACGTCGAGCACCACCGGCTGGAAATCGTCACGGGCGTGGAGGTCACCCGGATCGAGCGACCGGGGGAGGCGGCCTGCACCGAAGCCGCCGATCCCGAGGCGACGCAGGGCGAGACGGCCGGGAGCGAGGGGGCCGCGCCCCGGACGGCCGACGCCGAGAGGGCCCGCGGCGAGGGAACGGGCGGCAGCGGAGCCGGTGACGGGGTGGCCGATGACGGCAGGGCGAGTGACGGCAGGGCCGGTGACAGCGGAGCCGGTGACGGCGGGACGGCGCGCGAGGCGTCCACCGCAGCCAGCGGCCCTGCCGCGCCGGAGACGGACGCCCGCTGGCTGCTCCGCGCGACCGGTGGCCGCGAACTGACGGCGAACTCGGTCGTGGTGGCGACGGGCTTCAACCACACCCCGTATCTCCCGGACTGGCCGGGGCGCGACCGCTTCGGCGGTGAGCTCCTGCACGCCTCGGACTACCGCAACGCCGCCCCGTACCGCGGTCGGGACGTGCTGGTGGTCGGCACCGGCAACACCGGCGCCGACATCGCCGTCGACCTGGCGGAGGGCGGCGCCGCGCGCGTACGCCTCGCGGTGCGCACCGCCCCGCACATCGTGCGGCGCACGACGGCGGGCTGGCCCGCGCAGGCGACCGGCGTCCTCGTGCGGCGGCTGAAGCCGTCGGCCGTGGACCGCGCCGCCCGCACGGTGGCCAAGCTCTCCGTCCCCGACCTGGCGGAGTACGGGCTGCCGCGTCCGGAGAGCGGCCTCTACTCGCGCGTCCTGGAGGGCGCGATCCCCGTCCAGGACATCGGACTGATCGAGGCCATCCGCTCGGGGCGGGTCGAACCGGTCGCGGCCGTGGAGTCCTTCGAGGGCGACAAGGTGGTCCTCGCCGACGGCACACCGATCGCCCCCGAGGTGGTCGTGGCCGCCACCGGTTACCGCCGCGGCCTGGAGTCCCTGGTCGGTCATCTGGGCGTCCTCGACGAGCGGGGCCGCCCCGTCTCCCAGGGCGACGAGCCTCCTCTCCCCGGCCTCTTCTTCACCGGCTACACCAACCCCATCAGCGGCATGCTCCGCGAACTGGCCCTCGACGCCCACAAGATCGCCCAGGCCGTCGAATCCGACCCCGGCGAGCGGCGCTCCGCGTAGCGGCGTCCGGATTCTCCCGCAGACCTATTCCTGACGGTACGTCAGTTCAGTAATCTGACATAGCGTCAGTTGTGCGTGGGCGGCCATGGCCCGTTGCCCCGATCCGCCGCGCGGCAGTGGCGCGTCTCCATCGGCCATCGAGCAGGAGCGGGCGGGAACGATGCTTGGATCGACCTACGGCACCCTCACCACGCACTCCCGCCCAGCCCGCGTCGCGGCCTGCGGCGAGCACGGCCGCGCCGTGGTGCACGGCCTGTCTTCGCCGGCCGGCACGGGCGATGTGGACGTCAGCGGTCGGCCGCTGCACGCGCCCGTGCCCGACCTGGCCCGGTTCTTCCGGCCCGAGGCCATGGCCGTGGTCGGGGCGTCCGACAGCGAGGGGAAGCCCAACACCGGGATCACCCGGCGGCTCCTCGACTGGGCCGAGCGGGTCGGCGCCCGGCTGCATCCGGTCAACCCGGGCCGCCCCACGGTCTTCGGGCTGCCCTGCCTGCCTTCCGTCGCCGATCTGCCCGAGCCCGTCGACCTCGCCGTGCTGCTCGTGGCCGACCCACTGCCCGTCATCGAGGAACTCGCCGAGAGCAAGGTGAAGTTCGCGGTCGCTTTCGCCTCCGGTTTCGCCGAGACCGGCGAGGAGGGCGCCGCCGCCCAGGCACGGCTCGCCGCCGCCGTGCGGCGCTCCGGGCTCCGGCTGCTGGGGCCGAACACCAACCTCAACGCGTTCGAGGAGTTCCGGGAGGACCTCGAAGGGCCCGCCATCGCGCTCATCACGCAGTCCGGCCACCAGGGGCGGCCCGTCTTCGCCCTCCAGGAACTGGGTATCCGGCTCTCCCACTGGGCACCGACCGGGAACGAGGCCGACCTGGAGACGGCCGACTTCATCTCCTACTTCGCCACCCGGCCCGAAGTCGGCGCCATCGCCGCGTACATGGAAGGGCTCAAGGACGGGCGCGGCTTCCTGCTCGCGGCCGACCGGGCCGCGCGCGAGAAGGTGCCCGTGGTGGCCGTGAAGGTCGGCCGCACCGAGACCGGCGCACGTACGGCCGCCTCCCACACCGGCAAGCTGACCGGCGCGGACGAGGTGGTGGACGCGGCCATGCGGCAGTTCGGCGTGATCCGCGTCGACGGCCTGGACGAGCTCCAGGACACGGCGGCCCTGCTGGCCCGCGCCCGGCCGCCCAAGGCCCGGGGCGTGGCCGTCTACTCGATCTCGGGCGGCACGGGCGCGCACTTCGCCGACCTGGCAGCCGCCGCGGGCCTGCCTCTGCCTGTCCTCTCGGACGGGAAGCAGGCGGAGCTGCACCAGTGGATACCGGACTACCTCAGCGTCGCGAACCCGGTGGACAGCGGCGGCCACCCGGTGGGCGACTGGCGCGGCCGGAAGATCATCGACGCGATCCTGGCCGACCCTGAAGTGGGCGTCCTCATCTGCCCGATCACCGGCCCCTTCCCGCCCATGAGCGACAGGCTGGCGCAGGACCTGGTGGACGCGGCGGAGGCCTCGGACAAGCAGGTGTGCGCGGTGTGGGGCTCCCCGGTCGGCACCGAGGACGCGTACCGGAAGACCCTGCTCGGCTCCTCGCGGGTGGCCACCTTCCGCACGTTCGCCAACTGCGTCACCGCCGTCCGCGCCTACCTGGACCACCACCGCTTCGCCGCCGGCTACCGCTCCCCCTTCGAGGACGCGCCGCGCACCCTCTCCCCCTCGGCCCGTAAGGCCCGGGGCCTGCTGCGCACCGGCGAGCAGCTCAGCGAGCACGCCGCGAAGCAGCTGCTGCGCGCGTACGGGATCCGCGTGCCGCGCGAGCAGCTGGTGACCAGCGCGGCGGCGGCGGTGCGCGCGGCCGGGCTGGTCGGCTACCCGGTCGTCATGAAGGCCTCGGCGGCCCAGCTCGCACACAAGACCGAACTCGGCCTGGTCAAGGTCGGGTTGACCTCGGCCAGCCAGGTCCGCGACGCATACCGGGAGCTGACCGAGATCGCCCGCTACGAGGGGATCCAGCTCGACGGCGTACTCGTCTGCCAGATGATCGAGCGCGGAGTGGAGATGGTCGTCGGCGTGACGCACGACAGCCTCTTCGGACCCACCGTGACTGTCGGTCTTGGTGGCGTGCTCGTCGAGGTCCTGCGGGACAGCGCGGTCCGCGTGCCGCCGTTCGGCGAGGACCAAGCGCGCGCCATGCTCGGCGAACTGCGCGGCCACGCCCTGCTGGAGGGCGCGCGCGGGGCGCCGCCCGCGGACGTCGACGCGCTGGTCGAGGTCGTGCTGCGCGTCCAGCGCATGGCCCTCGAACTGGGCGACGGGCTGGCCGAACTCGACATCAACCCGCTCGTGGTCCTCCCGCGCGGCCAGGGCGCGGTGGCCCTCGACGCGCTGGCGCTCTGCCGGTGAACGGTCCGGCGCCGGCGAACACCTCCGCGCGGCCGGCGCACCGCCCCGTAACCGCACAGCGCCGACCAGCGCCCGTACGGCACGCACACCCCGTACGACAAGGAGCTTTCGCATGTCTGCCTCCCCCGAGAAATCCCTTGAGTCATTGGTACTGCACACCACTGACAACGGCGTCTCGTGGATCACGCTCAACCGCCCCGAGGCGATGAACGCCGTCACCTGGGACCAGCGGGAACGCGTCATCGGGCTACTGGAGGAAGCCTCTGCGGACCCGAGCGTGCGGGCCGTGGTGATCACCGGTACGGGCAGGGGGTTCTGCGCGGGCGCCGACCTGCGGGGCGGCCCGCCCGGGAAGGCCGGGGCCTCGCCCGGGGAAGCCGGAGCCGAGCGGATCGCGGGCGATGTGGCCCGGACGATCCGGCGGGGCGCGCAGCGGCTGATCGCGGCGGTGCTGGACTGCGAGAAGCCAGTGATCGCCGCGGTCAACGGGACGGCGGCGGGCATCGGCGCGCACCTCGCCCTGGCCTGTGACCTCGTCCTGGCCGCGGAGGGCGCGAAGTTCATCGAGGTGTTCGCGCGCCGCGGGCTCGTCCCGGACGGCGGCGGCGCGTATCTGCTGCCCCGGCTGGTGGGGCCGCAGCGTGCCAAGGAGCTGATGTTCTTCGGCGACGCGCTGCCCGCGGCCGAGGCGGCGCGGCTCGGACTGGTCAACCGGGTCGTGATGGATGGGGAGTTGGAAGAGACGGCGCGGGAGTGGGCGGGGCGGCTGGCCGCGGGGCCGACCCGTGCGCTGGCGCTCACCAAGCAGTTGGTCAACACCTCGCTCGACGGCGACCGGGCCGCCGCGTTCGCGGCGGAGGCCGCGGCGCAGGAGGTCAACATGACGACGGCCGACGCGAACGAGGGCGTCGC
>NZ_LIQY01000428.1 GCF_001418495.1 Streptomyces pathocidini
CTCGGGCTCGGGCTCGGGCTGCTCAACTGCCCCGCGCGGGCGCCGGATTCGGGGCGCGGCCGAGCGCGTCCGCCAGCTCGGCCAGGGCGTCGCCGGTGTACCGCGCGAGGTCGTGCACACGGGGCACGGTGCCACGGTCGCCGGTGAAGACCACGGAGAAACGGCCGCCCGCGGACACCGCGGCGATGAACAGCGCCATGCCGTGGCAGATGCTCCCCGCCGCACTCAGTGACTCCAGCCTGGCGCCGCGGAGGTAGCGCGGCTCCGGGGGGCCTGCGACGTTGGAGACCACGACGCTGTACGGCGTACGGGTTCTGCCGCCGAGCCCCAGGACGTGCTGGGTGACGAACGGGACCGAGAAGGCCGCCCCGTACACCGTGGCCAGGCCCTGGGGCAGCCCGTGTGCCCTCTCCTTGGCAAGTGCGCTGGAGCGCGCGACCAGTCTCACACGTTCGACCGGGTCGGCGACATCGGTGCCGAGGC
Source organism: Streptomyces pathocidini (assembly GCF_001418495.1). Taxonomy (GTDB): domain Bacteria; phylum Actinomycetota; class Actinomycetes; order Streptomycetales; family Streptomycetaceae; genus Streptomyces; species Streptomyces pathocidini. Next base: position 484 of record NZ_LIQY01000428.1, read on the forward strand.
TCATCGCGGCCATGGTGATGGAGATCAGGTGTGTGCTGTCGCCAGGCGCCCTCGTCGACACGGGTGTGCCCGCGGTCAGCGTCCGCTCCGGCAGCGCTCCCCGCTCCCGGAGGTAGCGCCGCAGCCCTCCGCCGCAGGCGGCCAGGAGGATCTCGTTGACCGTCACTCCGGCCGCCCGCGCCGCGGAGCGCAGCTGCTCCAGCTCGCAACTCAGCGTCGCCACCACGCGCTGCCGTCCGATGCGGCGGTTGAGCATCGACCTCGGTACGGCGTAGGGCAGCGCGAGTGCCGGGTCCCGTTCCCCTCGCGCCTCCGCGGCCAGGCGCCTGGCCGCCCTGGCGACGTCCGCCGCGGTGGGCGCCCCACCGCCGGACGGCTCGCCAGCGCCCGGCTCGCCTGCGGACGGCTCGCCTCCGCCCGGCTCGCCGGCGGACAGCCCGTACGCGGACGGCTCGTTGGCCGTGGCCCAGAACGGCCGGACCGCGTCCGTGGGAGCGGGGTCGAGCATCCGCAGCAGGCGCAGGAGGAGGCCGGCGCCGTCCATGAGGGCGTGGTGGACCTTGAAGTAGAAGGCGAACCGATGGTCCGCCAGCCCTTCGATGAGGTGGAACTCCCACAACGGCCTTGCCGGGTCCAGGGGTTGGGAGTGCAGCCGCGACACCAGGGCGTCCAGTTCCCGCGGTCCGCCGGGCCGGGGCAGCGCGGATCGCCGTACGTGGTGGCCCAGGTCGATCTCGTGTGCCGCGAGTACCCGCCAGGCCGCGGTCGCGGCACCCAGCCGTGCTCCCACCGGCCGGAACGTGAAGGGGGCCGCCGCGGCGGGCGCAGCGCTCAACTCCGAGAACAGCTCCTGAAGGTAGCCCGGCCCGGCGCCGTCCGGGAGCGCGAACGTGGCGATCGCTCCCACGTGCTGCGCGGTGGCCGCGGAGTCGTACGCGAGGAACGTCCGGCTGCCGGCTTCCACCCGCACCGTGGGCGCCCCCTTCGCGGGGCGGGCCGGTCGGGTAAGGTCAGGAAGCTTCATTCGGATCCGTTCCCGAGTTGGCGGGCATTTCTTTTGGCGCGAACTGAACACTCCGATTGGAGTTTTCCGAAAATTCAGGTTTCTCTCATGGGAGCGGAATGAAGAACCCTGTCCCCTCGGGATCATTCCGGAGATCGGCCATACTGACCCACTCATGAAAGTGCGGCGTGGAGCCCTGCGGCAAGCCTTGCTTCACCGAATGACCGATTCGCATCGGTCCCACGGGCCGCCCGAGGCGACGCCCGGCGCCCGACACCCTCATCAAACGCTGACATAACATCCCCAACTGACGCCCAGAACCGGACACTTCCGCGCCTCCATGGATGGGCCATTGACTTGGGCATGTGCCGCCCGTAGCTTTTCTGCCTGTTGCCGAATATCGCAGCTACCGGGTGTTGTTCCCCCGCCCGCAGATCATCTTCGGCCGCCGCGCGGAAACGCCACTCGCAAATCCGCCAGCTCCATCAGCGCGCTCGTCCCTGTGCAGGTCACGTGCGTTTTCCCTTGCCTCCTCTCAGGACGGGCCGCACCCACGGGAGGAACCGATGATCAAACACACTTCACCCATCAGCGGGGTCGACGCCCACGGCGATTGGGTCGCGACCGCCGGCTATGACAACAAAGTGATCCTGTGGGATTCGGCGACCCGGACCGCCGTCACCGAAGCGCGCCACGACCACCTGGCCAACCAGTGCCGGTTCTCCCCCTCCGGGCGCATCCTCGCCACCTCCAGCAGCGACTACTCGGCACGGCTGTGGTCCGTCCCGGAGATGCGGCTGATCACGGTCCTCGCCGATCACAAGGACGACGTCGAGATGACCGTGGTCTCCCCCGACGAGAGCCTGGTGGCAACCGCCTCGCGCGACCACCTCGCGCGCGTCTACGACCTGGACGGCCGGCTGATCCACCGGCTGGAAGGACACGAGGCGGACGTGCTCTCCGTCGAATGGGTGCGCGGCGGCGCCGAGTTGGTGACGACCAGCGACGACGGCACGGTCCGCCGGTGGGACGCACTCGACGGAGAACTCCTCAGCACCATCGACCTCGGCGACGTCGAGACGGACACCGTCGCGGTGCTGGGCGACGAGGAGTTCGCGCTGGGCAACGACGAGGGCGAGCTCATCCTCGTGGGCCCGAAGGGCACGAGGAGGCACCGCGTCCACGACGCCGGCATCAAGCGCCTCGGCTACGACCGCACCACCGGTCTCCTCCTCAGCTCCAGTTACGACCGCACCGTACGGCTGTGGCAACTCGACCGGCAGCACGGCCTGGTGCACGTGCTGACCGCCGACGTCCCCGCCGACGTGTGGCTCCGCTCGTGCGCCCGCCTGGACGGCAGCCACTGGGTCTTCGGCACCTTCGGGTCGTCGTACGCCGTCTTCGACCAGGCCGACGGCACCTGGAGCCTCGACGGCGTCGAACCGACTCCGGGGCTCAACGCCGTGACCGCCGCCCCGGCCGGCGTCTTCACCGTCGGCGACAGCGGCACCGTGCGGCAGGACGGCGAGGCCGTCGCCGAGATCGGCAGCTGCTGCAACTTCCTGACGCCCTTCAACGGCACCGTCGTCACCGGAGGGCAGCTCGGAGCGCTGCACGACGCCGTGACCGGCAAGCTGGTGCACCAGCACCGCTCGCCGCTGAACTGCGCCGCCGTGCACCGGTCGCCGGACGGGGAGCTCCTCGTGGTGGGCGCCTACACCGGCGAGGCGCTGCTGTTCCGGGGCACCGCACGGCACGGGATCGCGCTCGTCGGGGAGCACCGCATCCAGGAGAACGCGATCAAGGGCATGGCCGTGCACGGGGACACGCTGTTCAGCGTCTGCGCCACCGGAGCCGCCACGTGGCACCGGCTGCCCGGTCTGGCCCTGACGGCGAGGAACGACGACGCCCACACCCGCATCGCCAACAGCGCGGCGAGCCTCCCAGACGGACGCTTCGCGAGCGTGGGGCGTGACCTGACCCTGAGGATCTGGACGGCCTCCGGCGAACAGGAGGCGGCCGTGCCCACTCCGCACCGCAACAGCATCAAGTGCGTGGCCGTGGACCCGCACACCGGCCTGATCGCGACGGGCGGCTACCACGGGCGGATCGCCGTCCACGACCCCCGCTCGGGCACCTGGGCGGTGGACGAACGCCCCACCACAGCGGGCGTGTCCAGTCTGAGCGCGGCCGGAGTGCCGGGGCGGTTCCTGGCCTCGTCGTACGACGGCAGTGTGTACGAAGTGGACGCGAGCGCCCATGCCGCACCGACCCCCGCGTCGCGGTAGGCGGGGCCCATGGCCACGGCAGAGGACGACACGGTGACGCGGCTGGCGAGTGCCCCGGTCCCCGTCGGCTCCACGCTGATGCAGTTGACGGTTTTCGGCCGGATCTCCCCGGACGGTGAGGACATCGAGGAGGCGGTGGCCCTGCGCACGGCGGCCTGCCGCCCCGACTCCGGCAAGCCCCCGATCGTCCGCGTCCACAGCGCCTGCTTCACCGGGGACGTCCTCGGGTCCGCCAAGTGCGACTGCGGCCCGCAGCTCACCGCGGCACTGGCGGCCATCGTCGAGTCGCGGAACGGCATCCTGCTCTACATGCTGCGCCACGAAGGGCGCGGCATCGGACTCGCCAACAAGATCCGGGCCTACGCACTGCAGGCCCTGGGGCACGACACGATCAGCGCCAACCTCGCCCTGGGCTTCCCCGCCGAGGGCCGTGACTTCCGGCTGGCCGCCGAGTGCCTGCGGCATCTCGGGGTCACGCACGTCCGGCTGATGACGAACAATCCCGAGAAGTTGAGCCAACTCGCCCAGTGGGGGCTGGTCGTGACCGACAGGATGCCGCTCGGCGGTTTCCGCACCCCCTTCAACGAGGCGTATCTGGAGGCCAAGGACAATCTGATGGGACATCTCGACGCACTGGGCGCCGGGCAGCCGGTGACCGGCGGACTGGGCGCCGTGGCACCGCACGGGGGGTCGCAATGACGGAGATCGTGCCCGCCGGCCTCGTCGACGCAGACATCAACTCCCTGACCGACCGGGCCGCGATGGGGCTGCCGGACCACTACGTCCGGCCGCGCGCGGAGTCCCTGCCCCCCTTCCGCCGCGTCGCCGGTCTCGGCCGCGGCGAACTGGCCGCCATGGTGGAGGACGCCTCACTCGACCTGGAGTCGCGGCTCGCCTCCGGCGCCGCACTGGCCCTGGCGGGCGATCCGCGGATCCGTCCCGACGACCCGCCGATGCTGGACGTACCGGCCGGTCAGGCGGCCATCGGCACCCCGGTGGGGGACATCGACGCGCTGCACCAAGACTCCGCCCGGTTCGGGGTGCGGCGGCCGTGGATCGAGAAGGAGTGCCCGCGCCACATCCACACCGTGGCCGCGTTCCGGATTGCCGCATACCCGGTCACCAACGCCGAGTACGCGGTCTTCCTCCACGAGACCGGCCACCGGGAGATCCCCAGCGGCTGGCACTACGGCCGGTTTACCCCGGCCGTGGCCAACCACCCCGTCCACACGGTCACCGCGGAGAGCGCCGACACGTACGCGCGGTGGCTCGGTGCCAGGACCGGCCGGGCGTTCCGGCTGCCGACGGAGCAGGAGTGGGAGTACGCCGCCGGGGGCCCCGAGGGCCATCGCTACCCGTGGGGCGGGAAGTGGAGCGCCGACGCGGCCAACACGCTGGAGTCGGGGCTGCTCATGACCACTCCGGTCGGGGCGTTCCCCGATGGCCGCAGCTGGTGCGGTGCCCTGGACATGGCCGGGAACGTGGAGGAGTACACCAGCAGCGTCTACGGCCCGTACCCGGGTGGGCAGTTGGTGCGGGACGACCTCTACCTGCGGCTCGGCGCCTACCGGATCGCCCGCGGCGGGGCGTTCAACCGCTTCAGGGACCTGGCGCGCTGCCAGCGCCGGCACGGCCCCTACCCGCGCTCGCTCTACGCCATGGGCTTCCGCCTGGCCGAGGATCCCCCGGCGGGCGCGGCCGCGGCGGACGGGAGGTGAGCCGACCGTGCGCGTGCTGCATGTCCACTGGACCGCGCGGCCGGTGACCGGCGGCGTGGAGGCCCACCTGGGCGCCGTCGTCCACCAGCTCGGCGCCCTGCCGTGCGCCGTCGGCGCCGTCGCGGGCACCCGGGAGTCGCCGGGCGTCGCGTACGAGGCCGCCCTCGACCTTCAGGTGCCCGCCGCCGACGCGGAAGTCTCCGCGCTGGTGAGCCGGTGCGCGGGGGCGGACCTCGTCCACTGGCACAACCCGCAGTGGCACAAGCCGACCGTGGTGTCGGCGGTGGTGAGCGCTCTTCAGGACCGCGGGTGGCGGGGCCGTTTCGTCTTCGACCTGCACAACATCGACGAGCAGCCGGCCCACTGGGAGTTCCTCGCGCGGCTGCCGGGCCGGCTGGTGGCCCACTCCCCGTTCGTCGCGGAGGAGGCGCGCGGCCGGCTGGGCGGCCGGGAGGTCGCCGTGCTCCCGCTGGCGCTCCCCCTGCGCGAGGAGCCCTACACGCTGCCCTGCCGGGACAGGACCGTGGTCCTGCAACCCACCCGGATGACGCGGTGGAAGGGCTCCCATCTGAGCCTGGAAGCCGTGCTCACCCTGCTGGAGGAGGGCGCCGACCTGCACTTCGCGCACGCCGGCACCCGGCACCTCATCTGGCCGCCGGGCATTCCGGAGACGCTGCTGGAGCGGGCCCGCGACTGGCGGGAGAAGGGCAGGGTCCACTTCGTCCACTACACCCCGGAGCAGAGCTGGGCCGCCATCCGGCAGAGCGACATCGTCCTCCATCCCACCATCGACCGCGGTGCCCACGGCGAGCCGTTCTCGCTGTCGGTGGCACAGGCCGTCGTCTGCGGGCGGCAGGTGATCGCCAGCGATTCCGGCCATCTCCCGCGTATTCTGGGCGGCTATTCGGCAGGGCGGATCGTTCCCGCCGGGGATCTGCGGGCGCTCACGGACGCGCTGCGGGAGGCCGTACGCAAACCGCTCGTCGGGCAGAGCGCCCGCGACCTGTCCCTGGCCCGGGAGCTGAGGGAGGGGCTCGCGACCGCCGGGGCGGCGCACCTGCGCTTCTACGGTTCCCTGTCAAGGTCTTGACGGAACATCACCTCGCTTCCGGGAGTTGACACATGAGCACCCGCCGACCCGGGCCAGTTCGGAGGTCCCCCACCTGTGCCGCCCCTTGACCCGCCCACGGCCGGGCCCCGGCTGCTGACAGCGCTCGCCGGAGCGCAACTGCTCGTCGCGCTCGACTTCTCCGTCATCTACGTCGCCCTGCCCGACATCGGCGAGAGCCTGCGCTTCTCGGAGGTGTCCCTGCAGTGGATCGTGAGCGCCTACGCGATCTTCTTCGCCGGGTTCCTGCTCCTGGGGGGGCAGCTGACGGACGCCTTCGGCGGCGGCCGGGTCTACCTCGCCGCCCAGGCACTGTTCGCCGTCTCGTCCCTGGCCGCAGGTCTGTCGCAGGAGGTGTGGTCCCTGATCGCCGCCCGGGCCTGCCAGGGCATCGGGGCAGGGCTGCTGGTTCCCGCCACGCTTGGGCTGCTCAGCACCTTCTATCCCGCCGGGCCCCGGCGGGACCGCGCGCTCAGCGTGTGGGGCACCACCGGCGCCGCCGGGCTGGCGCTGGGCGTGGTGGCGGGCGGCGGACTGCTCGCCGTCGCCTCCTGGCGCTGGATCTTCCTGGTCAACCTGCCGATCATCGCTGTCTGCCTGGCCGCCGCGGGCGGGGCGATGCACGGACGGGGCAGGGAGCGTACGCCCATCGCCCTGCCCGCGACGCTGTCGGCCTCCGCCGCCGTCACGTCCCTGGTCCTGCTGTTCACCGAACTCTCCCGAGCCCGCACCTCCGTACCGGTCGCGGCCGCGGCCGCCGGGGCCACGGTGCTGACGGCGGGCCTGTTCGCCGTCACCCAGCGCCGGGGCGCGGGCCCGCTGATCCCGACGACGCTGCTGCGGGTGCCGACCCTGCGCGTCGCCTGCGGCGTGGCAGCGCTCTATATGGCCAGTTTCGGGGCCGAGTTCTACCTCGTCACGCTGTACCTCCAGTTGGAGCGGGGGTACGAAGCCCTGGAGGCGGGGCTGGCGTTCCTGCCCCTGGCCGCGGCGATCATCGTCGGGAACACCCTGGCCGGGTTCCTCGCCGGCCGCTGGTCGCTGCGGGCCCTGCTGTCCACGGCGTTCCTGACCGGCGCGTTCGGCCTGCTGGCCCTCGCCGTCGCGGTCTCCGTCTCGGGCGGCTACGCGCCGGGCATCCTCCCGGGGCTGCTCCTCAGCGGCGTCGGCCAGGGCATGGCGTTCACCGGCATGTTCATCACCGGCACCCACGACCTTCCGCAGGAGAGCAACGGCACGGGCAGCGCGCTGGTCACCACCGCCCAGTACACCGGCGGGTCCGTGGGCCTCGCGGCCCTGGTCGTCATCCACGGCGAGCGGCCGGACACCTCCGCCTTCGTGCTGGGCTTCTGCGTCACCGCCGCGGTCGCGGCCGCCGCGGTCCCCATCGCCCTGTACTTCCTGGCACGTCGACGCGTGTCCGCCCACTCCGCCCGACGCCCCGTCGGCAGCGACACCGGAGGACAGAGATGACCGCCCCGCACCTGCTCGACCGGATCGGGCTCGCGCCCGGCACCCAACGGCTCGTCCGCGACCTGGAGAGCCGGTACGACACCCACTTCAGCCACCTGGTGCACTTCACCGCGCAGGAGTTGTCCGCGCTCCACGCACCGGGCCCGCTCCCACCGAACGTGCGCACAGCCTCCGCGGCGGACCCCGAGGTGGCGCAGCGGATGGAGACGATCACCGACGTGGCCAACCTCCCACGCCAGCGATCGGCCGACCGCGACCGCTACTTCCAGGCGCTGATGGACATCTACGGGATGCTGCCCGTGCGCGCCGCCGACCTGGCGTCCCGGCCGGACACCGCGGTCGTGGCACCCGAGCGCGAGGGCCGCATCCTCGCCGAGGCGCTGGGCTGCCACCCGGAGGGCCGGTACTGGAGCCCCCAGGCCAAACGCATACACCTGGACCGGGGGCTGCTGGTCGGCGTGGACGACCGGCTGCCGCGGCAGGCGGACCGGCTGGTCGTCATCGACGGTGTCGTGGCCAGCGGCGTCACCCTCATGGCCATCGCGCAGTTGGCCGCGCGGCCCGGAGCCGTCGTCGACATCCTCACCTGCCACTCGACCCGTCAGGGTGCCCTGGCGCTCGCCCGGTGCGCCGAGCGGCTGGGCATCACGCTGACCCTCCACGTCGGGCACGTCTCGGGCGCGCTCAACCACAAGTTCTACGCCGTGGACCCCGATGCCCCGGACCGGCTGATCCTCGGGGACGTGGGCGACACCATCAGCCCGCGGAAAACCACGACGTGAACCTCCCGATGCCGCTCGCACACCCGGTCCTCCCGGACCGCCGACCTTCCCAGGGAACCACCATGGCGTACGAAGACCAGCCCACCCTCGCCGAGTCGGTCAGGCAGCCGCCCGGGGTGCCCGAACGACTGCACCAGCAGATCGACTTCATCCTGGAGGTCGACCGGCTGAAGACGATCCTGCGGAGGAGCCCGCTGCTGGCCGCCGACCGCCGGGAGAACGACGCGGAGCACTCCTGGCATCTGGCGCTCATGACGCTGGTCCTGGCCGAGTACGCGGACGAACCCGTCGATGTCGGCAAGGTCCTCGCCCTCGTCCTGGTGCACGACCTCATCGAGATCTACGCGGGCGACACCTTCCTGTACGACGCGGCCGGCGCCGCCGACCAGGAGGAGCGGGAGCAGCGGGCGGCGGACAAGTTGTTCGCGCTGCTCCCCGCCGACCAGCACGACCGCTTCCGCGCGCTGTGGGACGAGTTCGAGGCGCGCGAGACCCCCGAGGCGCGCTTCGCCAAGGCGATGGACCGGTTTCAGCCGCTTCTGCTCAACTATGGCAATCGCGGCGGGACTTGGCGGACCCCGGGCGTCACGGACGCCGACGTGCGGGCCCGCAAGTCGGTGATCGGGGACGCGTCGGCGCCCCTGTGGGCGTACGCGCAGCAGCTGATCGAGACGGGCGCCGAAAACGGGTGGGTCGCCCGCGCGAACCCCGAGGCCTGACGGCTGCCGGGGCTCGCGGCGCCGTTACGCTTCCAGCTCCCCGCGGCGGACCGCGTCCACGAACGCCCGCCAGGCGTCCGGTTCGAAGACGATCGCGCCGAGGCCGCGGTCCTTGGTGTCACGGACAGCCTGACGACCGGAACGGAGACGCCCGCGTTCTACGCAACCGTTGTCGCTGCCGCTGTGGGAGCTCTTGTGCCAGACCGCGCCGTCGAGTTCACCCGCGACGGGGAGGGCGCATCCTACAGCGCCTTCATCCACTTTCCTTGATGAGATCACGAATGTATCGCTTCGACTCGGAGGGTGACAGTGCAGCGGCTGTCAGGTCAGCCCACGCTCGGGCATAAACCTCGACGTCGACCAGCTGTTCCAACAACGTACCACCGGTCAAGTGCTCCAACCACGCCACATCGATAGAGGGCTCGCCCCGCAGCGAGAACATGGTGTACGGGGCATACTGCGCGATCGGGAACGTGGCGTTCAGCGGCAGTACTTGGACACTGACATTCGACCCAACGGCTTGTGCTCACGGTCAGCGACTCCGTGAGGGAGCCGCCAACCGTCAGGCAACCGGACGGCACGTCCGAAAAGGGCCGGGGGATGCACCTGCTCACCGCACTGACAACCCACTGGGAAGCCGCCCCGACCCCGACAGGCAAGGCCATCAGGTGCGTCCTGGAAGCCTGAACTCCCGTAAGCCGAACACCACTCGGCGCCCATGCCCCCGGCGGCCCTCCCGCCCAACGCCTCACCGTCCCCGCGCCGTCTCCAGCGTGAACCATGAGCCCCCGGCGTCGCGGCCCGCGAAAGGGTCCCGGGCCGGGACGTCGGTGGCGACGAGTTTGATCTGGATGTGGGCCGTGCCCGTGGGGCCGGGGGTGTTGGCGCGGATGCGCCAGCGTTCGGTGCGCACTTCGCCGCGGTGGAACGAGGCGCCGCCCTTGGCCAGGAGGGCGCTCACGTCGTTCGCCACGACCAGCTCCTGCTCGGTCCAGCGGCCGGTGGCCGGGTCCCGTCGCTCCACGGTCAGGGCCGGGTCGCCCTCGCCGAAGGCGTTCGTCTCCGTCGTGAAGACGACCTTCAGGCAGCCGTAGTCGCGGACGTAGTTGCGCAGGGTGAGCGTGAACTCCCGGGCCGGGCCGCCCCGTTCGAGGCTCAGGTGCCGGTCCGGCAGGGAGACGTACACGTCGACCTTCGGCTGCTCGGCCGAGGTCGGCTTGAGGGCCAGGTTCGGGCAGGGAGCGGGTTTCCTCCGGGAGGGAAGTGGCTGAGCCTTGACGGGGGACGAGGGCGATGCCGAGGCCGGCGCCGACGGCCTGTCGGAGGTCGCAGCAGAGGCAGAGGCGGAAGGAGAAACCGGCACGGAGGCCAAGGGCTCCGCCGCAGCCGTCTCCCTGCTGCTCCCCTCCGACACCTCGCGCCTGTGCGCCTCCTTGTCCACGCACCCGCTCAGACCGCCCACCAGCACGGCGGCCACGACCACTGCCACGGCCGCTGATCTCAGTCGGCCCCTGTTCCGCGTCCCCACCCCGGCCATCATGGCGTCCTCCTCCGATCACCCCACTGGTGCGCACACCCAAGCGCAGGCCAAGGGCCGACCGGAAGATTCCGTGCCCGTCCGTGATCAAGACGAGATACGGCCGGCGCGAGCCTTCGACACCTTCAACGCCTTCCCGTTGCCGCCGGAACAGTGACCCCTCGCCGCGTGGTGCGCTGGATCGGACCCAGCCTCGGCACGCGGCCACGAGGTGTGGCCGCGACGGAGGATTCGGCATGGAAACGGCTTCAGGCCAACGGGAGCGGCCCGCCCCCGGTCGGAGGGCGGGCCAGGCGTGCGAGGCGATCAGGTCTCCGGGCCGCCCGCCAGGGCCTCCGCCGCCGCGCGCAGGTTGGCCCGGCCCCGGCCGTACGTGCAGAAGCCGCTCGCTGCCGCCGTCTCCGCGTCCGGCATGCCCGTCGCGATCAGCAGCGCGTCCGGGCGGGCGGCGAGCAGCGCGGCGCGGACGCTGTGCTGCCAGGGGTGCAGCTCCGCGTCCTCCGTGGCGATCACCAGCGGGCGGCCCGCGGCGCGGCGCAGAATCTCCGCACAGTCCACCGCCTCGTCCGTCACGCTGACGCCCTCCGCCGCGGGCAGCACCGACCGTACGAGGTTGACCAGGTCGAACCGGTCCCATTCCAGCGCCGGGTGGGGGGCGCGGAACAGGTCCACGATGTACGGCGTCGAGGCAGGGGCGGAGGCCGACGCGACCGGCTCGGCGGCCCCCGGGGCCTGGACGGCGCCCCCCGGGGCCGGGACGGAGGCACCCGAGGCCGGGACGGAGGCAACCGAGGCCGGGACGGAGGTCCCCAGGGCCAGGGCGGCTGCCGATGGTGCCGCCCCCAGGGCCCGGCGCGCGGCGCGCAGGCCGATGTCGTACGAGCCGCCGGGCATCCCGGACATTCCGGGCACCCTCGACGCCTCGGAAGCCCCCGACGCCCGGGACACCGCAGGCTTCGCGAACCGTGCCGCCAACTTCCGTACGCGCTCCGCCGCCTCCCCCACCCGCGCCTCGTCCAACGAGCCGTCCGCGATGGCCGTCCGGACCGCGGCCGCGCAGCCGAACCACAGCTCCGGCTCCGGCAGGACGATGCAGAGCTGGTCGGCCCCGGCGGCCAGGGCCAGGTGCGCCCCGGCCTCCTCTCCGAACTCGTCGGCGATGGCCTTCATCTCCAGCGCGTCGGTCACCACCACGCCCTGGTAGCCGAGTTCCTCGCGCAGCAGGCCGGTGAGGATGCGGCGGCTGACGGTGGCGGGCAGGGGGTCGAGCTTCGGGTAGGTGACGTGGGAGGTCATCACGAGCGGTACGCCCGCGTCGATCGCGGCACGGAACGGCACCAGGTCGATCGCGCGCAGTTCCTCCAGGCCACGCGGGTCGACCGCCGCCGCGTGGTGGCTGTCGACCGTCGTGGACCCGTGGCCGGGGAAGTGCTTCGCGCACGGGGCGACCCCGCGGGCGAGCCACGCCTCGACCCAGGCCGTTACGTGGCGGCTCACGTGCTCGGGGTCGGCGCCGAACGCCCGTGTCCTGACGATGGGGTTGGCGGACTCGCGGTGCACGTCGGCCACGGGGCCGTAGCCGACGGTGATGCCGTGGTCGGCGAGGTTGCCCGCCAGCACGCCCGCCACGTCGGCGGTGAGCGCCGGGTCGTCCACGACGCCGAGCGCCCAGTTGCCCGGCGTCTCGGCGCCGCCGGCCAGCACCAGGTGCCCGATGCCGCCGCCCTCCTGGTCGATGGAGATCAGGAGGTCCTCGCGCAGCGACCGCAACTGGCCGGTGAGGATGCGTAGTTGGTCGCTGCTCGCGACGTTGCGGGTGTGCAGGATGACGCCGCCCAGGCCCTCGTCGATGAGCCGCTTCAGCTCGTCGGTGGGGGCCGTACCGTCGAAGCCGACGACCAGGCAGCGGTTGACCGCCTGGGACAGTGCCTCGGGCAGCCTCTTCGCGGGGTTCGCCACCGAGTTCCTTTCGGGGTCGCTCACACGGCTTCTCACACGCTTCTCACACGGCTTCTCGCAGGGTCGGCCACCGGGCCACCTCGGTTCGTCACCGGGCAGCCCCGATTCGCCACCTGGCCGCCTCGGTTCGTCACCGGGCGCCCTCGGGGACCGTACGGGTGCCGCTCCCCGCCGTGGCGGCGCCGCCCGCCTCGCCCTCGGGGTCCGCGAGCAGCCAGCACCGCGCCCAGTGGCCCCCGTTGACCGCCGCCGAGTCCCCGATGCGCACCGGCGGCGCCAGATCCACGCGCGGCGGCGCCTGCGTACGGCACTGCTCGCGGGCGAACGGGCAGCGCGGGTGGAAGCGGCAGCCGCTGGGCGGGTTGACGAGGTCCGGCGGCTCGCCGGTGTCCCCGTCCGCGTCTCCGTCGAGCGCGTCCGGCCCCTCGTCTGCGCCGCCCGCGAGGAACTCCATGCGGTCCGGGTCGGGCGTCGAGTCGAGCAGGAGGCGGGTGTACGGGTGGGCGGGGCTCTGGGTGACCTGCTCACTGGTGCCGTACTCGACCATCTCCCCTGCGTACATCACCGCGATCTCGTCGGTGAAGTAGCGGGCCCCGGCTATGTCGTGGGTGATGTAGAGCATCGCCAGGCGCTCCTCGTCGCGGAGCGCGGCGAGGAGGTTGAGGATCTCCAGGCGGATGGAGACGTCCAGCATGCTCACCAGCTCGTCGCCGAGGAGCACTTCGGGCTCCACGGCCAGGGCGCGGGCGATGGCCACGCGCTGGCGCTGGCCGCCGGAGAGCTCGTGCGGATAGGCGTCGAGGAACCGCTCGGGCGGGGTCAGCTGGACCCGCTCCAGCAGGCCCCGGGTCCGCGCTTCGAGCTCGTCGGGGTCGGTGACTGCGGCGTGCAGCTTGAGCGGGCGCTCCAGGAGGTAGCGGATGCGGTGCAGGGGGTTCAGGGAGCCGAACGGGTCCTGGAGCACCATCTGCACCTTGGACGCGTACGCCCTGCGCGCCTCCCGGCCGCGTGCCGTGGCCGGGGAGCCGTGCAGCAGCACGCTGCCGTCGGTGGGCTCCTGGGCGAGCGCGAGGGCGCGGGCGAAGGTCGACTTGCCGCTGCCGCTCTCGCCGACGAGCGCGACGGTGCGACCCGCGTGCAGCCGCAGGGACGCGCTCTCCAGGGCGTGTACGACGTCCCCGCGCCTGCCGTGGTGGGCCGGGTAGTGGACGGTCACGTCGACCGCTTCGAGGACGGGCGGTTCCGCGGTCTCGGCCGCCCGCGCCTCGGTGGAGTCCTCAACTGGCTTCATCGGGCTCTCCGTTGTTCGGTGCGGGCGTCTCGTCCGGCGCCGCGGCGCCCGCTGTCAGCTCTCCCGTGCGCACGCACGCCACCAGCCGGTCCCCGTCCGCCTCCAGCGCGGGAACGGCCTGCGCGCAGGC
>NZ_LIQY01000429.1 GCF_001418495.1 Streptomyces pathocidini
CCCGCGTCGGAGCCGCTGTCCTCGACCGGCTTGCGGACGACGACCGGTGGGATGGGCCGGGAGCCGGGGATGTTGATCCGGATCCGCGTCGTGAGCGTCGTCTCGGTCCGGGTCTCGGGCTTGGCCTCGAACGCGTCCGCCTCGGGCGCCTGGGCCTGCTCCGCCGGCGCTGCCTCGCCCCCGTCGCGCGCGCCCTCGCGCGTGCGGTACGGCGACCCGTACCCCGGAGTTCCGTACGGCGGGGTGCCCGACGGGTACGCGGCTCCCCCGCGGCCCTGGGGCCCGGAGGACGAAGTGTCAGTTTCTCGGCTCAAGGCGGTTCTCCCGGTTGGCTCCGCCGCCCGTCAGACCTCGCGCGGGCGGCTCGGCGGCGCGCACCACCATACTGGGCACCGCTGACACCCACCGCTGGACCGCCGTATCACCCACTCCGGAGGCGGCGCCACACGGCGGGGAGTTTTGCCGCGTCACCCCCCAAGTCGGGCACCCCGCAAGGCCGGTGGAGGCACGTAGGGCACCGTGGCACACATCACAGCGACGAGCATTCCGCCCAGCAGGAAGAGATACGAGCCGACACCCGCGCCGAACAGGAAGTCGCCTTCGGACCGCGCGGTCGTCAGCAGCAGGACGGCGACCAGCCAGCCCATGGCGGGCGCCCAGCCGCCGAGCCGGGTGCCGAGGGCCTTCACCGCGCCGTAGCAGAGCGCGCCGATGGCCAGCAGGGCGAGCACCAACCCGGCCGGGAACCAGGCGGCTTGGACGAGCGCGCCCGCGGCGCCGACCAGCGCGCCGAGCACGACCAAGCCCGCGTACGCGAGGAAGCGGACGGCGTTCACGCGCCCACCTCCGCCGTCCCGGGTCCTTCGACCCCGGCGAAGAGATCGTTCTCGGGCCGCTCGCCCGGGCCCGGCTCACCGCGTACCAGGCGGTAGAACTCCTCGACCAGCAGCGGCTGGCCCAGGTCGTTGGAGAGCGCGAAGAAGGGGCCGTCGACGGCGATCTGGGTGGCGTGCGCGCGCATCGCGGCGCTCTTCTCGGCGGCGTACGGGCGGCCGTCGACGCGGGCGGCCACCTCCGCGTCGCCCACCAAGCCCGGCAGGTCGGCGGCCGAGGCGATACCGCCGAAGGTCAGTCCGGCCTCGCGCAGCCGGGCGAACCCGGCCTCGACAACCGAGCGCGGCAGGCAGTTCCAGTAGATCTTGCCGATGGTGTGCGGCTCGCCGAGGTCGGGGCGGAAGCCGGGGTCCGCGGCGAGGTCGGCCGCGCGCATGGCGACGCGGTGGGCCTGGATGTGGTCGGGATGGCCGTAACCGCCGTTCTCGTCGTACGTG
>NZ_LIQY01000043.1 GCF_001418495.1 Streptomyces pathocidini
TCGAGCCGCCGGCGGCTCGACGGTGCCGACGTGCTGGACGGGGTGCTGACCAACCCCCTGGCCCACGCGGTCGCCACCGCCCTCGCGCTGGAGGGCGGTTCCCGCGCCGAGGACGCGGCCGCCGTCGAGACCGAGCTGTTCCGGGCCAACGCGATCGAGTCCGACGACACTTCGTGCGTGCGCGTGACCACCGCGCGGGGCGGTCGCGTCACCGTGGCCGCCACCCTCTGCGCCGAGGAGCCCGCCGAACCGTACGTGATCGTGCACGGCGAGCGCGGCCGGATCACCTTCTGGTACAAGCAGGACCGCGTCGTTCTGCGACGGGCGGGGCGGGCCCCGGTGGAGACCGTGCACGGCAGGACGGATCTGCTGGAGAACCTCGTGGCCCATCTGACCGGAGGCGCGGAGCTGCTGGTTCCGCAGGCGGCGACGGGCGCGTTCATGCGCGTGGCCGAAGCGGTGCGGCAGTCCCCGGACCCGGCGGAACTCCCCTCGAACGCCTGGCACTTCACGACACCCGTCAACCCGGCGGAGGGAGACACCGACGCGCGCCGCCGGGTCGTACCCGGTGTCGACGCCCTGGTCGCCGCCAGCGCCGAGACCCTCTCCCTCTACTCCGAACTGGACGCCCCCTGGAGGTCCGCATGACGACCGTTCACATCGCAGGCGACTCGACGGCTTCGCGGAAGCGCGCCGCCGACGCCCCGGAGACCGGCTGGGGCATGGCCCTGCCGCTGTTCCTGCACCGGGACCTGGCCGTCGCCAATCACGCGGTGAACAGCCGCAGTTCGCGCAGCTTCATAGCCGAGGGCCGGCTCGCGGCGATCCTGGGCGCGGCCGCGCCCGGCGACGTACTCCTCGTCCAGTTCGGCCACAACGACCAGAAGACGGAGGACCCTTCGCGCTGCACCGAGCCGTGGACGACCTACCAGTCCTTCCTGCGCCGGTACGTGGCGGAGGCGCGGGCGCACGGCCTGCGGCCGGTGCTGCTCACCCCGGTGGAGCGCCGCGGCTTCGACCCGGGCGGCCGGGCCGTGGACACGCACGGCGAGTACCCGGCCGCGATGCGCGCCCTCGCCGAGGAGCAGGCCGTCCCCCTGCTGGACATCCACGCCCTGACGCTCGCCCTGTGGGAGAAGCTCGGCGCGGAGGAGACGAAGCGGTACTTCCACTGGACCGAGACGGAGCGCGACGACACCCACTTCAACCCGCCGGGCGCGATCGCAGTGGCCCGACTGGTCGCCACCGAGCTGCTCGCCAAGGGCGTCCTGTCACCCCGCGAGGTGCGGTGTCTGGACGCCGAGATCCCCGGGTCCCGGATCACCTGGCCGGAGGCGTGAGGTACGTCCCGGCCACCACCCGCACACCCTTGACGGGAAGGTTGGGCTAACTTTCCTGGCCGGAAGCCTGCCCCGCCACCCCTGGGCCGCACTACCCCACACCCTCTTGAAGGACGGCCCGGATGTTCCGGCTGCCGTTCCTCGCGGCCGGCGCCGTACTGGCCGTCGCGATCTCGCCCGCGCTCAACAGCCTCGCGCTCCGAGGCGACCACTCCGCCGCCTCACAACGGACACCCCGCCCTCCCCCGCATCGTCGCTTGTGCGGTAGGACACCTAGATCTACTATGCCTTGCAGTCCTAGGCATAGGGCGCAGGGAGGTTTGATGAAGGTCACCAAGGACCTCGTGGCCGCGTCGGCGACGCCGATGGTGCTGGGCATCCTGGCCGAGGGGGAGAGCTACGGCTACGCCATCCTCAGGCGGATCAACGACCTGTCCGGTGGAGAGCTGGACTGGACCGAGGGGCTGCTCTACCCGTTGCTGCACCGGCTCGAACGGCTCGGGCACGTGGAGTCGAGCTGGCAGTCGCCCGCCGGGGAGCGGCGGCGCAAGTACTACCGCATCACCGGCACCGGTCTGGCCGAGCTCGCCGAGCAGCGCCGTCAGTGGGACACGGTCGTGGACGCGCTGAAGAAGGTCTGGCTCGGCCCCGGCGATCTGCGGATGCTGCGGCCATTGGAGGGTGGGGCATGACAGTGCCGGACGAACGGGACGACCTGGAGGCCCAGTTCACCCAGTGGCGCCAGTACGTGGAGCGCCGACCGGAGCTGCGGCGATCTGACGCCGATGAGCTCGAGGACCATCTCCGGGGTTCCGTCGACGGGTTGATCGAGTCGGGCCTGCGCGCCGACGAGGCGTTCCTGGTCGCGGTCAAGCGGATGGGCGGCCTGGACGAGCTGTCCCGCGAGTTCGCCCGGGAGCATTCGGAGCGGCTGTGGAAGCAGCTGGTGCTGTCCGGCGACACGGACAGCCCGGTGGCAGGCGCACAGCCGCGGCGCGACCTCCTCGCGCTAATCGTCTGCGCGGCGGGCGCGGCGGTGTCCATCAAGATCCCGGCGCTGTTCGGGATGGACATGGAACAGGATGTCGCGTTCTTCGCGCGCAACATCAGCCTCTTCGCGTTCCCTTGGCTGGCGGCTTTCCTGGCCTGGCGGCGGCAGGCAGCACCGGCGCTGATCGCCGTACTGCTGGGGCTGTTCGCGCTCGGCGCCGTGGCGGCCAACGTCCATCCGCTGGCGGAGGACTCCCAGTCGCTGGTCCTGACCGGGATCCATCTCCCCATCGCCCTGTGGTTCGCCGTCGGGCTGGCCTATGTGGCCGACGACCTGCGGTCGTCACGCCGGCGCATGGACTTCGTCCGCTTCACCGGCGAATGGTTCCTCTACCTCGGCCTCATCGCCCTCGGCGGCAATGTGCTGATCGCGTTCGTCTTCGGGACCTTCGAGGCCATCGGGATCGTCCCGGAGGCCTTCATCATCCAGTGGCTTCTTCCCTGCGGCGGCGTGGCCGCGGTGGTGGTGGCCGGGTGGCTGGTGGAGGCCAAGCAGAGCGTCGTGGAGAACATGGCCCCCGTGCTCGCGCGGCTCTTCACCCCGCTGTTCGCCGGTGTGCTGCTGGCCTTCCTCGTCGCCTTCGGCTGGACCGGAGGCGGTATCGACGTCGAGCGGGACGCGCTGATCCTCTTCGATGTCCTGCTGGCCGTGGTACTGGGGCTGCTGCTCTACTCGATCTCGGCTCGAGACCCGCTGGCCCCGCCCGGCCTCTTCGACAGGCTGCAACTCGCCCTCGTAGCCAGCGCGCTCGTCATCGACATCCTGGTGCTGGTGGAGATCGCCGGGCGCATCAGCGAGTACGGCACCACGCCCAACAAGGCGGCGGCGCTCGGCGAGAACGTCATCCTGCTGGCCAACCTCGCCTGGTCGGCCTGGCTGGTCCTGGGCTTCGTCCGCCGCCGCACCCCGTTCGCGGCGCTGGAACGCTGGCAGACCGGCTACCTCCCGGTATACGCGGCCTGGGCCTGGGTCGTGGCCCTGGCCTTCCCACCACTGTTCGACTACCTCTGACCGACCAGGTCAGGACGGTGTGCACCGACGACCGAGGCCTCCTCCCGGATTCCGGGAGGAGGCCTCGCCGTTGGAGCCGGCCGCGGCAGATCGTCCACACGGCTTCACCGACTACACCGCGATCCAGGACCAGTTGAAGGCCTGGACGCCTACCTCTTCTGCCCCGGAGTCCCGGCGGCCGGTCGCCAGGACGAGTACACGCGCGTCACCTACGTGAACCGGGCCTGCGGGTCGGGCGCCGCGGCACGAAAAAGGTTGATGCCAACGAATCTTATGGGTATGAGTTCGGCCGGATGATTGTGGCCGAAGGTCTGGGCGATCGGAACCATTTGGCGGGCTGAGCCCCACCCTCTTCAATCTATATTGAACATTGAATTAACCGCCAAGTTCCGCATTCGGAGAATGTCAATGTCGCATCGATCCTTGGTTCGATCAATCTTTCGCAAAACCGGAAAGGGCGCGGCTGCTTCGTCGCCGCAAGATGCATCCGGAAAGCACCGCCGGCTCGGCACACTGGCCACTGCCGTGGTGGGCGCAGCAATAATTCCACTCAGCGCTCTCGCCTCGCCGGCGGCCGCCCAGGACGCTGTGCGTGATCCAGGAAACCTTTTGGCGCCCAGCTCCACGGCACCCTTCGGTGCAGACTCGTTGAGCCCTGCGCCGGCGGGAAGCTATCCAGGTGGCGGATGGAAGGGGTGCACCACCGGAGGCGCGTGTGGGACCGTCGGCTTGGCTTGGACCGACGACAACAACCGAGATACCACGGGGTTTCTGACCGTCGATCACCTGGGCGGTCCGGTTATTCCTTCCAGCCATAACCTGCCGTCGATTCAGCTGCCAGTCATTGGGCAGACTGGGCGGGCCGATCTCGAATTGATCGCTCCGATCAAGACTGATGATCCATTCGACTGGATCTGGCCCACAATCGTCACCTCCAGCGGTCAGACTTTCGGGGTGGTCGACTATGCGCGAGAGGGAGACATCCGGGTAGGCCAAAGGATCTGTCACGGTGGCTGGAACCCGATCACGGTGGCCCGAGGCGGGGTCGTCTGTGGCACCGTCACTGACGTTGGCCCCACTCACAAATGCGAAGCCAATCCGAATCTTGGCAAGAGTACCTGCGTGGTGAGGTTCACCGGAGACGACGGCCTCTCGGGCGGACCCGGAGACTCGGGAGCCGCGGTGTGGCTTGAGGACCCCGCAGGGAATCCCGGGAACATCAAGGTGATCGGCATCTACGGCGCGGGAAGCGGGGCTACTGGCTACTTCGAGCCGACTTACGCTGCTACGCAAATCTTCGGAGGCCGCCCCCTCACCGCCGGCTCTCAGAAGTGAGCGGTATGCACCCTGAATTGCCGGTCGCGGAAGCCGGGCAGGCTATAACGGGTAGTCGCCCCTAATCCGCTACGGCTGAGCCGAATTCACCTACAACTTCGGTTCCTTACCGCGGACCAGACCACGGCAAGGGCCGTAGCCCAGCGGACTACGGCCCTTGCCATAAAATGATCAGAAAGCATCCGTCACTTACTTGAAGTTGACGTCGGCGCAGGAAATGAACGCCTCGTTGCTCTGCACTGCGCCATCAGTCTTGACGTTGCCCTGCCAGATCGTGAAGATCAGGTGCTTGCCGGACTTGTTCGGCAGCTGCGCCGCCAGGTTGGTGGTCTTGCGCTTCTCGTCGAAGAGATCCTGTTCGCCGTTCGGCTTCTGGTTGTGGGCGACCAGGAAGGGGGTGTCCTCCAGGTCGTTCCATGTCAGCGGCTTGCTCGGGTCGTACCCGTCCTTCGTCACGAAGTAGTAGAAGGTGTACGGGTTGTGCACAGCCGCGTGCGCGTAGGAGAAAGTGTAGGAACTTCCGCCCTTCGAGAGATCAGTCGTCGGCCAGTCCGTCCGAGCAAGGTTCAGCCCCTTTGCTCGCTGGCCGTTCGAGTCGCCCGCGGAGCAGAGCTTGCCGTCAGGCATGGTCTGACGCCACTTCGGAGCCTTGTTGGCCGGCGCATCAGGCGCGCCCTGCTGATAGTTCGGCCGCGTATCGGGGACCCGAACCTCATTCCAGTTGTTGAACACCTCTGCCCCGCCTTCGGCGAAGGCCGCGTTGCACGCCTGGTTCGACGAGACTCCACCCGGGTAGTTGGTCACGCCGAGCAGCTTGCAAGCCACAACCCTGGATGCCGGGCTGCCGCCGGCTCCGTGCTTCACGCCAGGGGCGTTGTCGCCCCAGGCCGGAGACACGGAGACAATGCTGAGGCCGACGGCTGCGGCGCCCAGCGCAGCAATGGTGGTGCGCTTTCGATTCATGGTGCGATTTCCTTGGTGAGAAGGTGACGACGTTGGTCAGCGTCAGCGAATGGTGACGGTCTGCTCATTGGTGAAGTCGCTCCAGTGGCCGTTCACCCACGCGCGAACCTTCACCTTGAAGCTGGCACCGGACTTGGCTTCGCCGATCGGCAGGGGCTGGCGGACCAGCCCCGACTTGTCAAAGGCGTCGGGGGCGAAGTACAGCGTGGTCGTCTTCCCGTTGACCTGGACCTCGAAGCGCTCCACGCCCGCCTGCTGCTTCCACTCCACATCGAGGTTGCGCAGGGTGCGTCCAGCGTCGCTGTAGGAGCTCTGGTTGACCTTGAAGTCCGCCGGCGAGTCGCCATTGCCCGGGGGCGGCGGCGGAGTCGTCGGGTCGTCGGGCTTCGACTCGGCCAGGGTCCTGACCTCGAACTCCGCGCTGTCGGCGAACTTGCCCGCGTTGTCCTTGGCTCGAACCTTGAACTTGTAGGCGGTATCGGGCTTCAGGTCGAGGATGTTGACCATCGGGGAGAGGTTGCCGGCGCGGGTCACCGCCAGGGCGCCGTCCTTGTACACCTCGTATTCCTTGATGCTCGCGCTGGGTTCAGAGCGCTTCCACATCACATGGATGCTGGCGTGGTCCATGGCGAAGGACCGGTCGTTCTCGGGAGCGGTCGGCCCGGCGGGCGTCTCCGGATCGGTCGGCGTCGGGGTCGGCTCCGGCGTCTCGTCGCCCGAGGAGCAGCCCTTCACGTCCGTTCCGTTGATCGAGCAACCCTCGACCTTGGGAACCTGCTTGCCGTCGCCGGAAAGGCCGAAGCCGATCTCCGTACCCCAGGTCTGGGCCTTGCCGCCCTCGCCCTTCGGGGTAAGGGTGACCCGCTTCCCCTCCTGCTTGGCATCCACGATGTCAGGCCGGTTGTTCTGGTACGTCCCCGCGCTGAGGTCGAACTGGAGCTTCCAGTCGCCGGTCGCACCACTCTCGGACTTCACGATGAAGCGCCCGTTCGCCCACCAGGCGCTGGCACCGGTGTCGGTGCGCAGCTCGGCGCTCACCCCCGACTGGTTCTCCGGGTTGTCGTGCGTCGCGGCGTAGGCAATCGATCCGGCAGTGGTCAGGACGACGACAGCAGTGCAGGAAACAGCCAGCCGCTTCTTGATGCGCGAGGTGTACATCACGGCCCTTCTGGTTGGGGTCACAATTAGTGCCACGGTTCATTCGACTGATGTAGACACTAGGAACACCTCTCGTCGACGCCGGTCTGGGAAAGTGGACGTCTGCTTGGCAGAAAGTTGACACCATTCGGACCGAAAGCCCCGGGAAAACACAGAGGCCTGCCGGCCAGCACAAGCATTTGAATGCTGTACTGTCCGGCAGGCCTTGGGGTCATTCACCAAACGCGCTCGGGTCATTCACCCGACAGCAGATCGGCAAGGGCGTCGTCGAAATCGATCACTTCATGCCCCGGCACCACGAGCTTGTACGTGCGTATCAGGAACCGCAGAAGGTCTGTTGCCCTGCACAGGAAGACGGCATGGGACACACCCTGCCGACAGGCACCCGATACCGAGATACAGGTCTCCGCCCCATCACTGCCCGGCACAGGCCACACCCGTACGTCGCCAAGCCCCGCCGGCTCGTAGACGCCTCGCCCGAGGACCTCTCTCGAGAATCGCCAGTCGTTGTGGATCCCGTCCGCCACATCGATCCTCAGCAGCACTTCGAATTGGGCGGCGGTCGTGTAAGAAAGGCGCACCATGCAGGGTATGGCCAGCCCGTCATTGCTCAGGTAGTGCATCCTCACCTGGTCAGTCACGGTCTTGTCACGCATAGCGGCCTCCACTGGATCTCCCTTCCCCAGACATGGACTGGCCGGATCGGAAAGATGACGCAGCACGATACCGTGATGCCGGTCACAGAACCTGCGGCATCGGGGAAACCGGAGACAGGAGCCGACAGCGGCTGTCCGCTTGGGCCAGGCCGTGCTCCAGGCTGACGTTCTGGTCCACTAGTGGCAGCCGGATTCGGCTTTGGCGGGCTTCTTGTTCGGAAGTCCGGAGTTGAGCTGTGCAAGATGGCCGCGCTCGTCCCTGCACCGTGCGCACTGCTGCAAGTGCGCCTCGATCAGCTCCTCGTATCGGCTGGTGGCACGGCCCCGCATCGCATCGATGGCCCGGTGCAGGACCCGGGTGCACTCCGGTGAGTCGCTGCTCACCTGGTGACGCAGATAGGCCGTTCGCAGCGCCTCTTTCGCTCGGTACAGGAGCGATGACGCCGAAGCCGGGGAGATATCGAGATGCCGGGCCACCTGAGAAGCGCTCTTGCCTTCCAGAGCCGACAGCTGCAGCACAGCGCGCCACTGCTCCGGCAGTCCTTCGAAAGCCCCCTTGACCGCCCCCTCGTTCACGTGGTCGTAGGCCGAACTGTCCTCTTCCACCGGCATGTCGAAGATCTCGGGCACCGGCTGTTCTCGCAGACGGCGCATCGTACGGTTGGCCGCCGTCCGGCGTACGGTCACTCGCAGATACCCAACGACATTGTCGATCGGGCCGAGACCGGCCTGGAGAGCCTGCAGCATGGCGAGCATCGCCTCCGAGACAGCGTCGTCGGCGTCGGCCGTGCAACCCCGGGTGTACTGCGCGGCGCACTGTCGAGCAGTACGCGCATGCCGCTCCCACAAGACCGCGAATGCCGCGTCCTCCCCCTCCCGGACGAGCTGGCAGAGCTCCCGATCGGACCTCGCGGAAAAGTCGAGACGAGGATGCCGGGCCGAAGGTAGACGGTAGCTGGTCATTACAGTGCGTGCTTTCGCGTTCGAAAATAAAGGGGCTTGATTCGCCTGCAAATCAATACTGCCTTTTACGGAATCGTCCCGGGGTGACGAAGGTGGATCAATTAAATCCGAAGGAAGGCCGTCGTTGTCATCCAATGAGGACACCGGCGAGCGCCGGAGCAGGAATCTCCGACTATTCTTGGCGGCTTTCCTGACGCCGTGTCAGCTCGGTCTCTATCCGAGCGCTGAGGCCGGTCTCGTACGCCACAATGGCGGCTTGGGTGCGATTCTCGAGTCCCAGTTTCGACAGCCCTCGGGACACATAGGTCTTGACGCTGGACTCCGAGATCGTGAGATCCGTCGAGATCTGGGCATTCGTCTTGCCGAGCCCTATCAGTGCGAGCACACGCCGTTCACTCTCGCTCAACTTGGCGATCTTCTCGTTCACCGCGTTGACCCGGATCGGCGTACGCTGCACCGCTTGCCCGACCAGACTCCGGAGCACCGCGGGCGTGAACACGCTGCTGCCGCTGGCGGCAGCGCGGATCGCGGCGAAGAGCTCCTCCGGCCGCAAGTCCTTGAGCAGGAAGCCGCACGCGCCCGCACTCAGCGCGGCGATCACCTCGGCGTCGGTGCTGTGCGAGCTGATGACAATGACTCGGGGAGCGTCCTCGAGCTGCACCAACTGCCGCGTCGACTCGACTCCGTCGACACCCGGCATGGTCAAATCCATGAGCACCACGTGCGGAGAGAACTCGGCCACCCGCACCAGCGCCTGGGCACCGTCCTCGGCCTCGGCGACCACGACGAGCTCGGGGTCCGACTCGATGATCATCCGCAGTCCGGAACGGACAATGGCCTGATCGTCCACGATGAGGATCTTTATGGGCATGGGAAGTCCTTCACCGGGAATTTGGTGGTGGCCGAGGTCGAGGAGACCTCGTCAGCCGGCGGCCCGGAAATCCTGCGGGAGGAATCGGGGGCATCGCCTGGAATGGAACAGAGCAAGATGGCATGGAGGAGGAAGCCACCGCTCGGCAGCTCACGCGCCTCGAACTGTCCGCCCATCTCCGTAACCGCCTCACGCAGACCCGCGAGGCCCAACCGCCCCGACCCCAGAGCCGAAGTGTGGGCGGCGGAGGGGCCGTTCTCCACCATCAAGGCGACCGTGGTGTCCGTGAATTCCAGGAGGACCTCGACTCGGGCCTCGGGGGCGTGCTTGGCCACATTGGTCATGGCCTCACGGCTCAACCGGTAGAGCATCCGGTCGACAACCGGCGGCAATTCCCGCTGCACGCCCTGCACTTGGTAGGAGACATCCATTCCGGCGGCCGTCATGTTGCGCAACAGGCCGGGAAGGAATGTGGTGGACGACAACTGACGGGCCTTCACGCTCTCCGCGTTCTCGGGGTCGTGCAGGACGCCGATGACCGAACGGACCTCGCTCATCACGGCGATAGCCGTGTCGGACAGTTGGTCCGCGATCTCCCTGCCCTTCGGCGGGAGATCCTTCAACTGCTGCAAGGCACCGGTGTGCAGGACAAGTACGGAGAGCTGGTGGCCCACGCTGTCGTGAATGTCGTAGGCCATCCTGGTGCGCTGCTCGAGAGCAGCGAATCGCACCGCGTTCCCCACCGTCACTTCCGCCTGGTCGAGACGCTCGCGGAGGAGCTTGCGAAGCGACCGCTCCTTGCGGAGCAGGTTCCCCATGAGCGCGGGAAGAACGATGTTCACCGCCATGGCATAGCAGAGCTCCTGCACGGTGTTTCCGGCCGTACCGATCACTGCGCGGCTCACCAGATAAAGGAGGCCGGCGCCGAAGACCGTCACATGGCGGAACCTGCCGCCGTACTGGCTGATGGAGTACACGGCGGCGAGCAGCGGAGTCAGATCGTCCGAGGCGAACGTGGCCAGCAACGCGGCAGCCACGCAGAGATTGGGCCGGGTGCGGCGGACCATCAGCGTGGCCGCCGCGGCCACGGCCACGGCACAGTTACCCAGGCTGTTGGTGATCAGTCCCGTTTCCCCGATCACCGGGATCAAGGTGCAGGACACACCTGCTACGAAAAGGGCCACCGCCGCGTCCACCACGCGATTGCGGAGTTTTGATCCTGGAGGCCCCATTCGGTCCTCCAGCAGCTGCGGCAGCCCATGCATGCCCGCGATCATCAATGCCACCGACAAATCATGGTCGGCGCATTTTCTGATGCCTGCATATCTGTTCTCTTTCCGGAAGGCACTGGCACCGCCAGTTATTCGTGAGCTCCCCCTCCCCTTTAAGAGAAGAATAAGGAGCAAAAAGCATCTTTCGGTGGCCGAGATGATGCACCTGCGGGTCCGAAAGTTGACAATCGCGGACTAACTGCTGTTTGGGCGAACCAGGTTGGCCGACGACGAGTCGACACGGCCGGTCATGGATCCCTTGGAGCAAGACAAGTCCCCCGGCCTGCCGCCCTGTTGGTCACGGGCGGCAGGCCGAGGGGCCTGACGGTGGCTCCTGGTCAGCCGTTTACCGGCTTCCACAGGGAGAGGGCGCTGATCCAGTTGGGGTCGCCGTTGCCCTGGTAGGACTGGACGCACTCGTAGGTCGTGCCGTTGTGGGTCACGCGGTCACCCTTGGTGTACGCGGCGCGGGGGTCCCACGTCGGCAGGGTGGGGTCACTCGGGTCACTGGGGTCGCTGGGGTCACCCGGCGTGGTGGAGTCGGCGACTGTGATGTTGTGCTTGGTCGGAGTCGACGTCACCTTGTCGATCGTCTGCACGGCGCTGAGCTCCTGGGCGCC
>NZ_LIQY01000430.1 GCF_001418495.1 Streptomyces pathocidini
GTCTCCGCGTACGCGGAGACATAGGGGGCCGCGATGTCCTCCGGCAGGTGGTGCAGCGCCTCCGGGCTCTGCACCACCGCGTCGGGGACGCCGGGCGCGGCCTCCCGGGCCTGCGCCAGGTTCGGTTCGAGGCGGCTGACGTAGAGGCTGCCGAAGACGGCCGTGCCGAACGCGCTGCCCAGCGTGCGGAAGAAGGTCACGCCTGAGGTGGCGGCGCCCAGTTCGCCGTACGGGACGGTGTTCTGCACCGCGATCGTCAGCACCTGCATGGTCAGGCCGAGCCCGAGGCCCAGCACGAACATGTAGAGGGTCTCCAGCCAGGGGCCTGTGCCGGCCGCCATCCGGGACATCAGGTACAGCCCGAGCGCGGTCGTGCCCGTCCCCAGGATGGGGAACATCTTGTACCGGCCCGTCCGGCTGATCACCTCGCCCGAGGCCAGCGCCGTCGCCAGCAGGCCGACCACCATGGGCAGGGTGCGGATGCCGGAGGAGGTGGCGGTGACCCCGTCCACGAACTGGAGATAGGTCGGCAGGAACGTCAGCGCGCCGAGCATCGCGAAGCCGACGATGAAGCTGAGGACCGAGCAGACCGTGAAGACCGGGTTCCGGAACAGGTCCATCGGGATGACCGGTTCCCGCGCCCGCAGTTCGACCAGGGCGAAGGCCGTCAGGAGGGCGATGGACCCGGCCAGCAGGGCGATGATCGGGGGCGAGCCCCACGGGTAGCGGTTGCCCGCCCACTCCAGGCCCAGGACCAGCGCGGACGCCCCGAGCGCGACCAGCACGATGCCCGCGTAGTCGATCACCGGCCGGACCGTCGCCCGTACGACGGGGATGGTGCGGGCGGCCATCACGACCATGACGGCGGCGATCGGCACGTTGACGTAGAAGCACCAGCGCCAGGTCGCCTCGTCCGTGAGGAACCCGCCGAGCGTCGGCCCCACGACCGTGGTGATGCCGAAGACCGCGCCCAGCGCGCCCTGGTACTTGCCGCGCTGCCGCAGCGGGATGACGTCCGCGATGAGCGCCATCGCGGTGACCATCAGCCCGCCGCCGCCCACGCCCTGGATCGCCCGCCCCAGGATCAGCGTCGCCATGCTGGAGGCCACGCCCGCGGTGATCGAGCCGACCACGAAGACCACCGCGCTGACCTGGAAGACGACCTTCCGGCCGAACAGGTCGCCGAACTTGCCGACGAGGACGGTCGACACGGTCTCGGTGAGCAGGTACGCGGTGACCACCCACGCCATGTGCCCCGCGCCGCCCAGCTCCGCGACGATCGTGGGCAGCGCCGTGGAGACGATCAACTGGTCGAGGGCGGCCAGCATCAGCCCGAGCACGATCGTCGCGAACACCGCGTTGGTGCGGCTGCGGCTCAGCGCGGGCGGACCGGTGTGCGGCGGCTCGGCGGCGGCTGCCGTGGTCATGACTTCAGGATTTGGTCAGAAGCGCGGGGGCGCCACCCCGAGGCCGGTCCTGTGGGCGCCCGGAAGCGGATGGAACCCTTCGGGGTTCTGCGGTGTATTGAAAGAGCGGAGCCGGACGGGGGCACTTCGGCGGGGCGCCGGGGGCCCGCGGCCGTTCCGTGTCGCCCCCTCTTCTTTTCGCGCTCGCCCCGCTCTTGCAAACCATTCGCATCTGGCCGCTATCATCGAACAGTCAACCAACGAGGCTCCGGGAAGCCGGCGAACAGAAGCGGAGACGGCCATGCATGTCCCCGACGGATTCATCGACCTGCCGGTGTCCGCGGCGACCGGAGCCGTAGCCGCCGTCGCGGTCGCCGTCAGCCTCCGCGGCGCCCGCCGCGAGCTCGGCGGCGGACCCGGCGAAGGCCTCGGCGGCGAGCGCGCGGCGCCGCTCGCGGGTCTGGTCGCGGCGTTCATCTTCGCGGCGCAGATGCTCAACTTCCCCGTCGCCGCCGGCACCAGCGGCCATCTGCTGGGCGGCGCGCTCGCCGCGATCCTCGTCGGCCCCTATACGGGCGTGCTCTGCGTCTCGGTCGTCCTGCTCATGCAGGGCGTGCTGTTCGCCGACGGCGGCCTCACCGCCCTCGGTGTCAACATCACGGACATGGCCGTGGTGGCGGTGCCCGTCGCGTACGTGGTCTTCCGCGGCCTGGTGAAGATGCTGCCGCGCGGCCGGGGCGCGGTCACCGCCGCGTCGTTCGTCGCCGCGCTGGTCTCCGTACCGGCCGCTGCCGTCGCCTTCACCGGCCTGTACGCGCTGGGCGGCACGACGGACGTGGAGATCGGCAAGGTCTTCGCGGCCATGGTCGGCGTCCACGTCCTGATCGGCATCGGCGAGGCCGTGATCACCGCGCTGACGGTGGGGGCGGTGATGGCCGTGCGGCCCGATCTGGTCTACGGCGCGCGGGACTTGCGGGCGCCGCTGCGGCTGGCCTCCGCGACAGCGGGCGCCCCGGCTCCTGCGGGGGCTCCGGTTCCCGCGGGGGCCACGGCGGTGCCCGCCGCCCGCCGGCAGGCTCAGGACAACCAGGACAACAAGGAGGCGTCGGCCTGATGTCCGCGACCAACGCGACCGACACGACCAACCCGTCCAACGCGACCGACACGACCGCCGAAACCCAGGCGGCCGGCGCCCCCAAGGTCTCCGTCAAGTGGCTGTGGATCACCGGCCTGCTGGCCGCGCTCCTGCTTGCGGGCGGCCTCAGCTACTACGCCTCCGCCAGCCCCGACGGTCTGGAGAAGGTCGCTGCCGACCACGGCATCGACGAGAAGGCCGAGGACCACGCGGCCAAGGACTCCCCGCTCGCCGACTACCAGACCAAGGACGTCGGCAACCCGCGGCTGTCCGGCGGCATCGCGGGCGTGATCGGCGTCGGCGCGACGCTGGCCGTGGGCACCGGCGTGTTCTGGGCCGTACGCCGGCGCACGCTGGCCGGGGCCGGCACCGCGCAGGCGCCCACCGGCGGCGAGGGCTGACCCCGTGGGCGTCGGACACGCGCACAGGCTCTACCGGCACGGCCCCTCGCCCGTGCACCGGCTCCCTCCGCACTGCAAGATCGCCGCGGTCCTCTGCTTCGTGGTGGTCGTGGTGTCCACCCCGCGCGAGGCCGTCTGGGCCTTCGGGCTGTACGCGCTGCTGCTGGCCGCCGCGGCCCTGGCCGCCCGCGTCCCGGCCCGGTTCCTCCTCGGGCGGCTGCTCATCGAGGTGCCGTTCGTGGCCTTCGCGGTGCTGATGCCGTTCGTGGCCAACGGGCCGTACGTCGACGTGCTCGGCCTCTCGCTCAGCGAACCCGGCCTCTGGGGCGCCTGGAACATCCTCGCCAAGGGCACCCTCGGCGTCGCCGCCTCCGTCCTGCTGGCCGCCACCACCGAGCTGCGCGAGCTGCTGCTCGGCCTCCAGCGGCTGCGGATGCCGCCGCTGCTGGTCCAGATCGCCTCCTTCATGATCCGCTACGGGGACGTGGTCGGCGACGAGATGCGGCGGATGCGGATCGCCCGCGCCTCGCGCGGCTTCGAGGCGCGCGGCGTCCGGCACTGGGGCGTGCTGGCCCAGTCGGCGGGCGCCCTGTTCATCCGCAGCTACGAGCGCGGCGAGCGGGTGCACCTGGCGATGCTGAGCCGGGGATACGCGGGCACCATGCCGGTGATCGACGAGGTCATGGCGACGCGCGCCCAGTGGTCGTACGCCGCCGCACTGCCCGCCGCGGCGCTCGCGGTCTGCGTGATGGGATGGACCCTGTGACAGCTCCCGCCCCCTCGCTCCAGGTCTCCGGCCTCGCCTACGCCTACCCCGACGGCCACCAGGCCCTCTTCGGCGTCGATCTGACCGTCGCGCGCGGCGAGCGGGTCGCGCTGCTCGGCCCGAACGGGGCCGGGAAGACCACACTCGTCCTGCACCTCAACGGCATCCTGGCGGGCGGCGAGGGCACGGTCAGCGTCGCGGGCCTGCCGGTCGGCAAGGCGCACCTCGCCGAGGTGCGCCGCCGCGTCGGCATCGTCTTCCAGGACCCGGACGACCAGCTGTTCATGCCCACCGTCCGCGAGGACGTGGCCTTCGGCCCGGCCGCCGCCGGACTGCGCGGGGCCGAGCTGGAGGCGCGGGTCGCCGGCGCGCTGGAGCAGGTCGGCATGGCCGGGTACGCGGACCGGCCCCCGCACCATCTGTCCTTCGGCCAGCGGCGCCGGGTCGCCGTGGCGACCGTGCTCGCCATGGAGCCGGAGATCCTCGTCCTGGACGAGCCCTCCTCCAACCTCGACCCCGCCTCGCGCCGCGAACTCGCCGACATCCTGCGGTCGTTGGACGTCACCGTCCTCATGGTCACCCACGACCTGCCCTACGCGCTGGAGCTCTGCCCCCGGTCGGTGGTGCTCAGCGGCGGGGTGATCGCGGCCGACGGGCGCACCCAGGACCTGCTGTGCGACGAGGAGCTGATGAGCGCCCACCGCTTGGAGCTGCCGTTCGGCTTCGACCCCCGCTCGGTGACGGTCCCCTCCCTGTGACGCGCGATGCCGCGCGGGGTGTGACTCGCGCCGCATTGCGGTAAAGCCCGGCCCCTGGGTACGGAACGCCCCCGCGCGGCGTGCACCATGGAAGACCGGTGCAAAGGCGATGTGTGGTGGGAGTACGGACAGTGGTGGACGTCCAGGGCACGGTGACCGACGGCTTCGAGCCCGTCCGGGACGCCTTCGTCCGCAACTTCGCGCTCCGCGGGGAGCGGGGCGCGGCGCTCGCCGTCCACCGGAACGGCCGGAAGGTCGTGGACCTGTGGGCGGGCGCGGCCGACGCCGACGGGACCGAGCCCTGGGCCGAGGACACCGCGCAGGTCGTCCGCTCCGCCACCAAGGGCGTCGCCGCCGCCGTACCGCTGCTGCTGCACCAGCGCGGGCAGCTGGACCTGGACGCGCCGGTCGGCACGTACTGGCCGGAGTTCAAGGCAGCGGGCAAGGAGCGGGTGCTTGTACGGCATCTGCTCGCGCACCGCGCCGGGGTTCCGGCGCTGGACCGGCCGCTGACGCCGGAGGAGGCCGCGGACGGCGTCTCCGGGCCCGAGGCGATCGCCGCCCAGGCTCCTGCCTGGGAG
>NZ_LIQY01000431.1 GCF_001418495.1 Streptomyces pathocidini
ACCCTCACCTGGGAGCGGCCCTTCACCACCATCGGCCCCCGCTGCTACGCCCGCGCGTCCGACGCCGACGGCGTGCTGACCGTACGGCTCACCGCCCGCGACCTCGTCCGCGAAGAGGCCGCCGCGCTCCTGGAAGACCTGCATGACGGGCTTCTCGCCGCCGCGGGCCGACCGGCCACGGCTCTGACCTCGACCCAGGCGACCCTGACCCCGGCGACCCTGACCCCGGCCGGTCGGGCGTACCAGGCCAGAGCCCAGCACGAAGAGAGCGGATCAGCGTGAGCACGGAGACGACGCCCCAGCGGCCGCCCGCCGACAGCGGGCCGGAGGAGCGGCACGACAGCGGCAGCCTGTGGCGCAACACCGACTTCCTCAAGCTCTGGACGGGGGAGACCGTCTCCCTCCTCGGCACCTACGTCACCCAGCTCGCCCTCCCGCTCATCGCGATCACCCTGCTGGACGCCACCCCCGGCCAGGTGGGAACGCTGTCCGCCGTGCAGTTCCTGCCCGTCCTGCTGATCACCGTCTTCGTCGGCCGCTGGGTGGACCGCTACCGCCGCCGCCCCCTCCTGATCGCCGCGAACCTGGCCCGGGCCGCGGCGCTCGCCGTGGTGCCCGCCTGCTGGTGGGCGGACGGCCTCACGATGCCGGTGCTGTACGGGGTCGCGCTCACCGTCGGCACGTTCAGCGCCCTGTTCGACGTCGCCTACCTCTCGTACCTCCCGAGTCTCGTACCCCGGCACCACCTTGTCGCCGCCAACAGCAGGCTCCAGGGCAGCTACGCGGTCGCGCAGGTCGGCGGACCAGGGCTCGGCGGACTGCTGATCCGGCTCGTCGGTGGCCCGTTCGCCCTGATCACCAACGTGGTGTCGTACCTCTTCTCGGCCGTGATGCTGCTGCTGATCCGCACCCCGGAACCCGCGACCGCCCCCGACGGCGAGAAGACCGGGTCAGAGGCCGGCCTCTGGCCATCCCTCTCCCTCGGCTTCACCTTCATCTGGCGTGACCGCGTTCTCCGGGTTCTCACCGCGAAGGGCGCCTGGTTCAACCTGTGCGAACAGGCCCTGCTCACCGTCTTCCTCGTCCACGCCGTCCGCGAACTTGGCTTGTCCGCAGGCCCGTTGGGCCTGTGCATCGGACTCGGCAGCCTCGGCGCCGTCATCGGCACGGTCCTCGCCCGCTGTTTCGGCCGAGCCCTGGGCGTGCCGGGAACGCTCTTCGCCAGTATGGCCTGCGGTTGCGCGGCGCCCGCGCTGATCCTGCTCGCGCGCGGCGCCGCCCTCGCCGACCTCGCCCTGATCACCACGGCGTTCGCGGTCTTCAGCATCGGATTCACCGTGTTCAACGTCTACTTCGTGACGCTCCGCCAGACCCGCACCCCGCAGGACCGGCTGGGCCGGGTCACCGCCGCGTACCGCACGGTCGCCTTCGGAACCTTCCCGGTCGGCGCGTGGGCCGGCGGCTGGCTGGCCGGGCAGCTCGGCCCGTACGCCGCCCTCGCTGCCGTGTGCGGGGCCTTCGCGGCCGGCTGGCTGGTCTTCCTCGCGACCTCGCTGCGGGTGCTGCGCCCCGTGACCGTCCCACTGGAGTGAGCCGACGAGCCGCCCAGAACGTTCCCGGCCGACCGACGCGCCGGGCAAGCCCTCCCG
>NZ_LIQY01000432.1 GCF_001418495.1 Streptomyces pathocidini
GCGCTGCTGCACGACATCGGCAAGCCGAAGACGCGGCGCTTCGAGAGCGACGGCCGCGTCTCCTTCCACCACCACGAGGTGGTGGGCGCGAAGATGACCAAGTCGCGGATGACCAAGCTGAAGTACCCGAACGATCTCGTGAAGGACGTCTCCCGGCTGGTCGAGCTCCATCTCCGCTTCCACGGCTACGGGACGGGCGAGTGGACGGACTCGGCGGTCCGCCGGTACGTCCGGGACGCCGGTCCCCTGCTGGACCGGCTGCACAAGCTGACCCGTTCCGACTGCACCACCCGGAACAAGCGCAAGGCGACAGCACTGTCCCGGGCGTACGACGGACTTGAGGAGCGGATCGCGCGGCTGCAGGAGCAGGAGGAGCTGGACGCGATCCGGCCGGACCTGGACGGCAACGACATCATGCAGATCCTCGATGTGGGTCCTGGTCCTCTGGTCGGCACGGCGTACAAGCACCTGCTGGAGCTGCGGCTCGAGTGCGGGCCCATGGAGCGGGACGAGGCCGTTGAGGCGCTCAAGGAGTGGTGGGCCGCGCAGAGCTGAGGCCGTCGGCGGTCATGTTTCACGTGAAACATGAGTCTGCGCGTCTGTGAGGACCGTGAGTCTGCGAGGGGCTGTGTTTCACGTGAAACACAGCCCCTCGGTCATGCCGGCCGCACGCGGCCGATCGCGACGGCCGCGCCGTAGAGGAGGGCTACCACCACGACGAGCGTGGCCGAGCGGCCGTCCGGCGGCAGCATGAGGGACGCGACTCCGGCCGCGGCCACGAAGGCGACGTTGAAGAACATGTCGTAGAGGGAGAAGATCCGGCCGCGGTAGGCGTCGTCCACTGTGGACTGGACGACGGTATCCGTTGCGATCTTCGCGCCCTGGGTGGTCAGTCCGAGGACGAAGGCGGCGGCCAGCATGGGCCCCGGCATGAACGGCAGGCCCAGGGCGGGCACCAGGACCGCGGCCGCGGTCGAGCAGACGATGAGCCAGCGCAGCCGGGCGTCCCGTCCCAGTCGGTTGAAGCTGTCGAGGCGATCGACGGCCCAGGGCGTGATCACGGCCGCCGTGAAGAAGCCGATCCCCGAGGCGCCGACGGCGAGTCCGAGGAGGGCGAGCCCGCCGGACTCGTCGTCCGACCAGGCGTAGCGGCACAGCATCAGCACCATGACGGTCAGCGCGCCGTAGCAGAAGCGCATCACGCTCATCGCCGCCAGCGCCCGGGCGGTCAGGCGCCGTTGGTTGAGGTGGCGCAGCCCGAGTGCCAGCCCTCGGGCGGTGCTCGCGACCGCGGCCCACGGCCGCCGCTGCACCAACTCCGGGTCGGGACCCAGCAGTTCGCGGCCCATGCGCAGCGAGGCGAGCGCGGCGCACAGATAGAGCCCCGAGCCCAGCAGTACGGTCACGGCGTCGGAGTCCGAGCCCGCGAGGCGTACGGCGAAGGCCAGGCCGCCGCCCGCGGTGGCGGCGAGCGTGCCGGCCGTGGGGGAGATCGCGTTGGCCATCACCAGCCGCTCCTGGTCGACCACGCGTGGCAGGGCGGCCGAGAGCCCGGCCAGGACGAAGCGGTTGACGGCGGTGACGGAGAGCGCGGAGGCGTAGAAGAGCCAGTCCGGCACGTCGTACAGGATCAGCAGCGCGGTTCCGGAGGCCAGGACGGCGCGCAGGAGGTTGCCGTACAGCAGGACCTGGCGGCGCCGCCAGCGGTCGAGGAGGACGCCGGCGAAGGGGCCGATGAGGGAGTACGGAAGCAGCAGTACGGCCATGGCCGAGGCGATGGCGGCGGCCGAGGCCTCCTTCTCCGGGGAGAACACGACGTAGGTGGCGAGGGCCACTTGGTAGACGCCGTCGGCCGACTGGGAGAGGAGCCGGACGGCCAGCAGGCGACGGAAGTCGTGCAGTCGCAGCAGCACGCGCAGATCACGCACAACAGCCATGGCGCACAGCCTCACACAGCGCACCGGCCCCCGGGCGGATTGCCCGGGGGCCGGTGGCAGTGAGCCAGGGTCGGCGGTGGTGCTTAGCGCTCGACCTCGCCCCTGATGAACTTCTCGACGTTCTCGCGCGCCACGTCGTCGAAGTACTGAACCGGCGGCGACTTCATGAAGTACGAGGAGGCCGAGAGGATCGGGCCGCCGATGCCCCGGTCCTTGGCGATCTTCGCGGCGCGCAGGGCGTCGATGATGACACCGGCCGAGTTGGGGGAGTCCCAGACCTCGAGCTTGTACTCCAGGTTCAGCGGGACGTCGCCGAATGCCCGGCCCTCGAGGCGGACGTACGCCCACTTGCGGTCGTCCAGCCAGGCCACGTAGTCCGAGGGGCCGATGTGGACGTTGTTCTCGCCCAGGTCTCGGTCCGGGATCTGCGAGGTGACGGCCTGGGTCTTGGAGATCTTCTTGGACTCCAGGCGCTCGCGCTCGAGCATGTTCTTGAAGTCCATGTTGCCGCCGACGTTCAGCTGCATGGTGCGGTCCAGGACGACGCCCCGGTCCTCGAAGAGCTTGGCCATCACGCGGTGGGTGATGGTCGCCCCCACCTGCGACTTGATGTCGTCGCCGACGATCGGGACGCCGGCCTCGGTGAACTTGTCGGCCCACTCCTTCGTACCGGCGATGAAGACCGGCAGGGCGTTCACGAAGGCGACCTTGGCGTCGATGGCGCACTGGGCGTAGAACTTCGCGGCGTCCTCGGAGCCGACCGGGAGGTAGCAGACCAGCACGTCGACCCGCTGGTCCTTCAGGACCTGGACGACGTCGACCGGGGCCTCGGCGGACTCCTCGATGGTCTGGCGGTAGTACTTGCCCAGTCCGTCGAGGGTGTGGCCGCGCTGCACCCTGATGCCGCTGTTCGGCACGTCGCAGATCTTGATGGTGTTGTTCTCGCTGGCGCCGATGGCGTCCGCGAGGTCGAGGCCGACCTTCTTGGCGTCGACGTCGAAGGCGGCCACGAACTCGACGTCTCGGACGTGATAGTCGCCGAACTGCACGTGCATCAGACCGGGCACGTGGCTGTCCGGGTCGGCGTCCTTGTAGTACTCGACGCCCTGCACCAGCGAGGCGGCGCAGTTGCCCACGCCGACGATGGCTACGCGAACCGAACCCATTCCGGTTGCTCCCTGTGTGTACTCGACGAAACCCTGCGGGATGCGGGGCTTCAAGTGGCGGTGTCGTCGGACGGATCCGGCCGGGAGCTACCCCGGTCCCGGGGCAGGCCGCCCGTGCTCCCTGACTGGTCCTGAGTTTCGGGGGCGGATCGTCGCCGATCCCGCCCCGCCCGCTCGCTCTCGATGAGCTCGTTGAGCCAGCGGACCTCGCGCTCCACGGACTCCATTCCGTGCCGCTGCAGCTCGAGGGTGTAGTCGTCCAGGCGCTCGCGGGTACGGGTGAGGGACGCGCGCATCTTCTCGAGGCGCTCCTCCAGCCTGCTGCGGCGTCCTTCCAGCACCCGCATCCGTACGTCCCGCGACGTCTGTCCGAAGAAGGCGAAGCGGATGCCGAAGTGCTCGTCCTCCCAGGCGTCGGGGCCGGAGTGGGCGAGCAGCTCCTCGAAGTGCTCCTTCCCCTCCGCCGTCAGCCGGTAGACGATCTTTGCCCGGCGGCCGGCCAGCGAGGCGGCCAGAGCGTCCTCGGGGGCGCTGCCGGGTTCCTCGATCAACCATCCCTGGGCGACCAGCGTCTTGAGGCAGGGGTAGAGGCTGCCGTAGCTGAACGCCCGGAAGACGCCCAGCGAGGTGTTGAGCCGCTTGCGCAGCTCATAGCCGTGCATGGGGGACTCCCTGAGCAGGCCCAGGACGGCGAACTCGAGGATGCCGGAGCGTCTGCTCATCCTTCGCCTCCCCTCTCTCCCGGCCTCTATGTCGAGCTGATGTATCGGCTCGATACATCCAGACGATAGAACGGCCGTCCGGCCTCGACAAGAGGAAGGGTGGTGAACGGCGTCACATCACCGATTCGCGTGAAGCAACTTGCCTGATTTGAGCCGAAGATGGCGACTCTGTGGGTTTTGGTCGTGCGTAGTCTGTGCGCCATGCAGACCACCGGGAACCACAGGGCGATGCCGAACGTCCTCGTCTTTGGTGCAGTGCGGCCGCCCACTCGTCAGGTCGGGACCGCACGTCGGGGGGACCGGAAGTCAACTGTCGCTTTCAGGCGATAGCGCCTGCCCGAGGAGTAGCTGTTCCATGAGCGAGCACCGTCGCAAGCCACCGCAGTCCCGGGGCGGTGGACGTGCCGCGGCCCGGCGCGGGGGGCAACAGCCGCCGTCCGGCCGCCGTGCCGCGCCGCAACGCGGCACCCACTGGTCGGGCGCCGGCCCTCAGGGCGGGGATCCCCGGGACGAGGAACGGCCCTACGGCGGCCGCGCGGAGGCCCGCCGCGCCGCGCAGCGCGGCGGCGGGCGGCGGCGGGCCGCGGCGCCCGAAGGCGGGGTTCGGGGACACCGCTTCGCGGGGCGCGAGCCGCAGGAGAAGCGGTTCATCG
Organism: Streptomyces pathocidini; assembly: GCF_001418495.1. GTDB lineage: Bacteria > Actinomycetota > Actinomycetes > Streptomycetales > Streptomycetaceae > Streptomyces > Streptomyces pathocidini. The sequence goes on from NZ_LIQY01000432.1 coordinate 4,479, forward strand.
ACTACCCGCGCGCGGGGCGGTACGGGTGGCGCCGCTGGGTGCCGTCGTGGAAGCAGGTGCTCGGCACCTGCATCGGCATGTTCGGCCTGATGGTCGGCGCGTCCGGCATAGCGCTGGCCTTCGTGGTGAAGGTCCCCGAGCCGCAGCAGGCGGCCAGCGCGCAGAACAACGTCTACTACTGGGACGACGGCACGCAGATGGCCGCGACCGGCGGCGAGAACAGCGTCAACCGGCAGATCGTCCCCATCACCGAGATCCCCAAGTCCATGCAGAACGCGGTGATCTCGGCGGAGAACGCGACGTTCTACGAGGATTCCGGCGTCGATCCCATGGGCATCGCCCGCGCCGTGGTCAACATGGCCAGGGGCGGCGCCACCCAGAGCGGGTCGACCATCACCCAGCAGTACGTCAAGAACGCGATGCTGACCCAGGAGCAGACCCTGACCCGCAAGGTCAAGGAGCTGTTCATCTCCATCAAGGTCGGGGCGACCATGGAGAAGGACGACATCCTCAAGGGGTATCTCAACACCGCCTACTACGGGCGGGGCGCGTACGGCATCCAGGCCGCGGCCCAGGCGTACTACGGCGTGGACAGCGACCAGCTGAACCCCTGCCAGGGCGCGTTCCTGTCGGCCGTACTGAACGGCCCGAACCTCTACGACCCGGCGGGCGGCATCGGCGACAACGCCACCGCGGAGGCCAACCTCCAGCGGGCCACGGCGCGTTGGTCCTGGACCCTGGACCGCGAGGTCCAGGTCAACCGGATGAGCGCGGCCGAGCGGAGCCAGTGCAAGAAGTTCCCCATGCCCAAGGACCCGAAGACGGCCCAGGGCCTGTCGGGCCAGATCGGCTACATGGTCGAGGCGGCCCAGAAGAACGTCATCAAGCGGACCGACCTGGCCGCGGACGACCTGGCCCGTGGCGGCTACCAGATCTACACGACCTTCAACAAGGCGAAGACGGAGGCGCTGGAGAAGTCGGTCAAGGCCTCCCGCAAGACCTACATCGACCCCGATGCCCGGTCCGAGGACAAGTTCGTCCAGTTCGGCGGCGCGTCGGTCGAGCCCGACACCGGGAAGGTCGTCGCGATCTACGGCGGCGAGGGCTACGACAAGGGGCACTACAACAACAACGCCGACACCTCCGGCGTCCCGGTGGGCTCGACCTGGAAGCCCTATGTCCTGGCCGCCGCCATGGAGTACGGCACGTACAAGAGCAACGGCCAGGGCATCTCGCCGCAGAGCATGTACAACGCCGACGACATGCTCGTGATCAAGGACAACAAGGGGGAGCCCATTCCGGGTCCCGGCGGCAAGCCCTTCAAGCAGAAGAACGAGAGCGACAAGCCCTACGGCTACGTCACGCTGGAGAAGGCGATGGAGAAGTCCATCAACACGCCCTTCGCCCAGCTGGGCGTCGACGTGGGACTGAACAACGTGCAGAAGGTCGCACTCTCCACGGGCATCCTCAAGGAGAGCATGGACCGGCTCAACGTCTCCTACTCCCTGGGTACTTCGACGCCGAGCGCGATCCGCATGGCCGACTCGTACGGCACCTTCGCCACCTCCGGCATCCACGTCGAGCCGTACATGGTCTCCAAGGTCAAGGAGGGCGGTGAGGAGCTCGAGGGGTTCGACCCGCCGGAGGAGCAGCAGGTCATGGAGCCGAAGGTCGCGAACAACGTGACCAAGGTGCTGGAGAACGTGGTCCAGAACGGCACCGCCACGACCGCCAAGGAGCTGGGACGCCGCGCGGCCGGCAAGACGGGCACCACCGACAAGAACAAGTCGGCCTGGTTCGTGGGCTACACCAAGCAGCTGTCCACGTCCATCGCCATGTTCCGCACGGATCCGGGGTCCAAGAAGCTGCTCTCCATGAACGGCACGGGCGGCTTCGACTCCATCCACGGTGGCGCCATCCCGACGGAGATCTGGACCGACTACATGAAGGCGGCCCTCAAGGGCCAGAAGGACGAGCCGTTCCCGGCCGCCGAGCCCATCGGCGCCGAGGTCGACCAGGACGGCGCTCCGACGCCGACTCCGACGCCGGTCGAGACCGAGACGGAGGCGGAGCCCAGCGAGTCGCCCTCCGAGTCGGAGAGCAGCTCGCCCTCCACCACACCGAGCCCGTCAGACAGCTGCAACCCCTTCGACCCGCGCTGCCAGGAGAACGGCGGTGCCACCGGCGGCGACGGCGGCGGCACCAACGAGGGCGCCGACGGCGGTACGGACGGCGGCACCACCGGAACACCCTCACCGCCGGGCAACACCAATGGCAACGGGAACGGCGGCCTCTTTGGCGGACCATCCGGTTCCGCGGACGGCTGATCACTCCCCCGCGGACGGGCCCGTCCCGCCC
>NZ_LIQY01000433.1 GCF_001418495.1 Streptomyces pathocidini
GGCGGCCGCCTCGGGCACGCGCACCAGCGCGCTGACCGCCCTGTTCACCGCCACGGGAGCCGTCACCGGAGCGCTGTCCATCGTCCCCACCGGCAGCCACTTCAACGAGTTCGGCCAGGGCGTCGTCCTCGCCCTGATCCAGCTCGGCGGCTTCGGCATCATGACCTTCGCTTCGCTGCTCGGCCTGCTCGTCACCGGCCGCCTGCGGCTCCAGATGCAGCTCACCGCCCAGACGGAGACCCGCGCGGGCATCGGCGACGTACGGCGCGTGCTGCTCGGCGTCGCCGCCACCACCCTGGTCGTCGAGCTGGCCGTCGGCACGATCCTGACCATCCGCTTCCGGTTCGGGTACGGGATGCGGGGCGGGGAGGCGGTCCACTACGGGTTCTTCCACGCGGTGTCCGCCTTCAACAACGCCGGGTTCGGGCTGCGCGACAACAACCTCGTCGACTACGCGGACGACCCCTGGATCCTGCTGCCGATGGCCGCTGCCTGCATCCTCGGCGGCATCGGCTTCCCGGTCCTGCTGGAGCTGCTGCGCGGCAGCCGGGTCGGCTCCCGCAGCCGGGCCGCGCACCGCTGGTCGCTGCACACCCGGCTGACCGTCGTCACCTACGGGCTGCTGCTGGTTGCGGGCATGCTCATGATCTGCCTGCTGGAGTGGGGCAATCCGGGCACCCTCGGCCCGATGACCGCCGGGCACAAGCTGCTGAACGGCTTCTTCCTGTCCACCAGCGCCCGTACCGCGGGCTTCAACTCCGTCGACATCGGCGCCATGGAGCCCGCCACGCTGCTGGGCCTGTGCATCCTGATGTTCATCGGCGCGGGCAGCGGGGGCACCGCGGGCGGCATCAAGGTCACCACCTTCGCCCTCCTGGGCGCCGCGATCCTGGCCGAGGTCCGCGGGGACCCGGCCGTGGACATCATGGGCCGCAGGGTGCCCCCGGCCGCGCTGCGCCAGGCGCTGACCGTGGCGCTGCTCGGTGTCGGCCTGGTCATGGCCGGTTCGCTGGTGCTGCTGTTGACGACCGACGAGCCCGTGGAGGCCGTGCTCGTCGAGACCGTCTCCGCCTTCGGCACGGTCGGTCTGACCACCGGCATCACCGGAGAGCTGCCCGCCGTGTGCCAACTGGTCGTCATCGCTCTGATGTTCGTGGGCCGCCTCGGGCCCATCACGCTCGCCTCCGCGCTGGCGCTGCGCGAGCACCCCCGCCGCTACGAACTCCCGGAGGAGCGACCCGCCATTGGCTGACTACCTCAAGAACCTGCGTGGGCGGCGCCGTTCGGCCGTCTCGGGCCACCGCCCGCCGGCCGGCGGGCGCGTCGCCGTGCTCGGCCTCGGCCGCTTCGGCGCCTCCCTGGCCATGGAGCTCATGGGCCGCGGCTGGGACGTGCTGGGCATCGACGCCGATCCGGGCGTGATCCAGAAGATGGGCGACGACCTGACCCACGCGGCCGCCGCCGACTGCACCGACCCGGACGCCCTGGCGCAGCTCGGCGTGGGCGAGTTCACCAGCGCGGTCGTCGGCATCGGCACCGACCTGGAGGCCAGCATCCTGGCCACCTCCAACCTCGCCGACGCGGGCGTGCCCAACATCTGGTCCCGGGCCAACGGCCGCCAGCACGGCCGGATCCTGGAGCGCGTCGGCGCCCACCATGTCGTACTGCCCGAGCACGAGATGGGGGAGCGGGTGGCGCACCTGGTCACCGGGCGGATGCTGGACTTCATCGAGTTCGACAGCGACTACGCGCTCATCAAGACGCTCGCCCCCGCCGCGGTCGGCGGGGTGCCGCTCGGCGAGAGCCGGGTGCGCAGCCACTACGGGATCACGATCGTCGGCATCAAGCGGCCGGGCGCCGACTTCACGCACGCGACGGCCGAGACGGTCGTGGCGCCGGGGGACGTCATCATCGTCACGGGCCGGACGCAGGCGGTGGAGAACTTTGCCGAACTTTCGTAGGGCCGAACTGTCGTAAGGGGCCGAACTGTCGTGAGGCGCACGGAGTTGGCATCCTCTTCGGGTGCCTTCTCTGCCGTTCCAGCTGCCCTTCCCGCGCCGTACGCCCCGGACCGGCCATATGGTCGTCTGCGGCGACAGCGCGCTCGCCCACCGCCTCGTGAGCGAACTGGCCACCGTCTACGGCGAGCAGGTCACCGTCGTCCTGCCCTCCGTACGCGACCGGCACGGCCCGCGGATCGCCGCGCTCGCCCGCCGCGGCGAGCTGTCAATGACGGTGATCGAGGCGGCCGAGCCGGACGACGCGGTGCTGCTGGACGCCGGTATCGAGGGCGCGGCGGCGCTCGCCCTGACCGCGAGCGACGACCAGAGCAACATCCACGCCGCGCTGCGCGCCCGCCGCCTCAACCCCGAACTGCGCCTCGTCGTACGCCTCTTCAACCGCAAGCTCGGCCGGCACCTGGAGGAGCTCCTGGAGCGGGCCGCGGCCGTACGGGCCCTGGGGCTCGGCGCGCGGGAGATCGCCGCCTCCACGGTCGTGCTCTCCGACGCCGACACCGCGGCCCACTCGCTGGTCGCCGCGGCCGTGGCGGGCACCAGCAAGATCGTGCAGGCCGACGGGATGATGCTCCGCGCCGCCGAACGCCCCGCGGGCCGC
>NZ_LIQY01000434.1 GCF_001418495.1 Streptomyces pathocidini
CTGACCGCTGACCGCTGACCTGCTCGGCTGCGGGGCCCTGCTCACGGCTCCATGGGCGTGGGCGGGGTCCCGGCGTTTCAGACCGTGGCCGGTGAGGCCGCCGCCGGGGTCGGCTGGGTGGAGAGAGCCGCCGACGAGACGGGTGGGCCGTCCAGCGCGAGCCCTGGTTCGTGGGCGGCTATCTCGCGGGCCAGGGCCGCGCACTCCTCGTCATAGGCCGCGCTGACCGTCACCAGCGCCATGAAGTCGTGCACCAGCTGCAACTCCAGCTCCGCGCGCGGGATGTCGCGGTTGGCCAGCCAGGCCAGGGCTGCCATTTCTGCCAGATGAATCCAGGAGCGGACTGCCAGGGTGACACGCGGGCCGGGGGCCGTGACCCCGAGGTGGGCCAGCATGTGGTCGTACGCGGACCGGCGCACCTCGTCGATCGTCGCCGTCGCGCACTCCGAGCCGAGGGTCGAGCTGCCGCGCAGCAGCGCCTCGAACCCCGGGCCGTGGTCCGCGACGAAGTCGAAGAAGCGGCCCATCACCCGCAGCAGCCGCGCGCCGAGCGGACCTTCGCGCGGCTCGGCGAAGCGGCCGGTCAGTTCGTCGGCCGCGCGCCGCACCACCTCGTCGTACAGGCTGTGCTTGCCCGGGAAGTAGTGGTAGACGAGCGGGCGCGATATACCGGCGGCCGTCGCGATGTCGTCGATCGACACCTCTGCCGGGGGGCGCTGGCTGAACAGTTCCTGCGCCACGGCAATCAGCTGCTCGCGCCGTTCCTCTACGCCCATTCGGCGCCGGCGCACAACCCCAGTCGTCATGGGTTCACCCTAACGGGGCGTGTTTCGGGAGTGGGAGCCTGCCCGGGCGTACCCCGGGTCCAGCCCAGGGTCTGCCCCGGGCGCCGGGCTCCTATGCGCCCAACCCTCAGCGGAGCGCGCCGAGTTGCCCGCCGCCCGCCACGCGCCCCTTCAGCGCCGCACGCGCCCCCGGCCTCGCCGGGACCGCCAGCAGGTTGCCGTCCGCCTCGCCCCGTACGCCGCCCGACGCCGTGATGGACGCCACCTGCCCGCTCCCCGCGGCCAGTACGTACCACTGCCCGGTACGCGACTTCCACAGCACGCCCGCCAGGACGCGCGGTGCGCGGGGCCCACAGGCCGTCGTGTTCTCGGCCCGGGCCGCCACCGCCGCCGGACTGGCAGGCTTGGCAGCCGGCGGTAGGAACTGCGCCCAGACCCGACTGCCACGGCCCTGCCACGTCTCCGCGCGCGTGCACACCCAGGAAGCCGTGCCACCGCCACCCGGCAAGGGCTGCCGCGCGAACGGCCAGGCGTTGACCGCCCGTACGCCCATCCCGCGCACCTGCGGCAGCCGGCAGGCCGTACGCGCCCAGGCCGCCCGCGCCGCCCCGCTCTCCGACGCCTCCCGCGGCGGCCCGGCCGGATCGCCGTAGGTCAGCCGGGCAGGTGTCAGCTCTGCCAGGTCTGCCAGAACCTGCGGTGCCCGACTGCCAGCTGCCACCGGTGACACACGGACTTCCAGCGCGGGCCACGCACGGCACGCGGCAGTGGCAGACACGGTCGTGCCAGTCATGCCAGCCGTGGCAGCCATACTCGGCACCGGAGCCGTGACCCCGTCACCCGAGCGGCGCAGCGGCTCCCCGGCGGCCCCCGGCCGCAGCAGATCCCGCACCCGGGCCTCCGACACCCAAGGCGCCGTCAGATAGCGGACGTTGCCACCCGCGCGCCCGACCACCAGCGCCGCGGCCGACGCCGCCTCCGCCCCATCCGTCCGCGCGAAGTCCAGCACCGCGTCGCCGCGGTCACCGGGCCCCGCAGCGCCCGCGGCCGACGCCGGCTCTGCGTACCGCACCACCCGCAGCCCGTCGTACAGCAGTACCACCGCCGCCCGGTCCACCTCGCCCGCGTACAGCAACTGCGCGGGCCCGGGCGGCGGGCCCGAGGCCGTACCGGGCGTCGCCGAGACGCGCACCGACCCGCTCGGCCGCGCCCAGACCGCCAGCGCGCGCCGCAGCAGCGCCCGGTCGTCGACGCGGTCGCCGCGCGCGGGCCAGGTGGCGAAGCCCGTACGGTCGGCCGTACGCCACGCCGCCGGGGCCGACTTCGTCAGCGCGGCCGGGTCAAGGGCGGCCTCGGCGGCCGGGTTGCGGGCGTACGGCGGGGCGGCCGAACCGCTCGGCGCCCAGCCGTCGCCCGGCAGCCCCAGCAGCGTGCCGCAGACGACGACGGCCGCGGTGGCGGCGAGCGCCGCGCGCAGGTGCTGGCGGCGGCGCAGCAGGTCGGTGGGGCGGGCCTGCAGCGTGCAGGGGTCGAACTCCGGTGATTCCAGAAGGATTTCGTCCCAGCTGCCGTTGGGTACGGGCACGAGCGAGGCCTCGCTGAGCGCCGTCCGCGCGTCCCGCACCCCGGCCGCCTCCAGCAGCCGCCGGACCTCGCGGGCGGTCAGCCCCTCCAGGCTCCCCAGGACGTACGCGGCGCGGGCGGGCGGGGACAGCTCCGACAGGGCTTGGTCGAGGGCGAGTTCGTCGGCGCCGCCGGAGCGGGGGAACAGGTGCAGGCCCCACACCTGTGGCAGGAGAGGTGGCAGGGCTGCCAGGCGTGGCAGTCCCCAGCGCCGCCGCGGGGCACCCGCGGCGAGCGCGGCGCGCAGGACGCGCAGCCGGAGGAAGGCGTAGCCCGCGCCCGCCGAGCCGGTGAACTCCTCACCGCGTTGCACCGGTACGCGCGGCAGGCGGGGCAGTCCGCGCTCCGCGCCGCCGCCTGCGATGCCGCCCGCGCGCCCGCGCGGCAGGGCGCGCTGGGCGAGCGCGTGCGCGGTGAGGACGCGGCGGCTTCGGCCGAGGCCGGGAGGCAGGACGAGGTACGCGATGCGCACGAGCCGCGGATAGTGCTCGACGAGTGCGGCCTCGGCCTCCTCGAGCCCTACCGGCTCAACCGAGGGGGGCGCGTTCGTGGCTGTCGCTTCCCGTGAGGTCACATTCAGCTGAACGAGCGAATGGTCTTATGGTCACTCGGGTGCGTGGCGACGCGCCTTGCGCGTAGCGGTGAGCCATCGGCTCAGCCGGGTTGCGGGCATGCGTTCCACCAGGGGCCGAGGCCCCCGGACACAGTCTGGCGAGGGTGGGTACAACCCGGTCCACACCCGGCGACGCGCCGTACTCCGTTCCGGAAGGTGGCCGCTCCAGGCCGAAACGGGCCGCCGGACCTGACGGTTCCGTACGCGGGTCCACCCCCGTGGCCATGCTGTGCCCGCCGGACTGCGCTCCGTTGGCAGTCCGGCGGGCACAGCA
>NZ_LIQY01000435.1 GCF_001418495.1 Streptomyces pathocidini
CACCCCGACCCACCCCGGTCGTACTGTCACGCACGATACACAGAACGTAGCCCTACAGGGGGTAAAAACCGTTTGCTCCGGGCGGGGACGGGAAAGATGTGGATAGTCTGCCGCTCGAATCGACGTCTCAGAACGTAGTTCTGCTGATGCGTGCCATGTGTCGGTGCATCGACTGGTGGTGAAGGTGCAGATGTTCAGGGTGACGCTGATGAGGATTGGCCCTCTTCCCGAACGGGGTGGGTTCGGTGTCCATCTTGGGCGGTGATGAGGTGGGGAATTCCAGCTATGGGGGGGAGTCAACTGTGGGTTCACTGGCAGGTGTCTGGACGGGGCACGCCTTAGAGGTCGATCCGCGCATTCGGGAGTTCAATGCCGATCCGGCCGCCTATATCGAGCAGCGGGCGGAGACGCTGCGCTCCGGCGACTTCGACAAGGAGCAGGCCGAACTGATCCGGCAGCGGAGGCAACGCGCCCGCGCCGCAGTCCGCAGAGTTCTGCGCCACTTGCGCAAAGCAGCGTAGACGCGGCGACGGTGGAGTTGGTGCGTACCCGTGAGCTTGCCGGCGCGGATGCGTCATCGCCCGTCGCGTGCTCCGGTCGGCAGCACCAACTCCACGTCCCCTGGGCAGTCATGTCTCCTGTAGGAGTCATGCCTCCGGTGGGAGCCGGAGGGGAAACCCGGTCCCCGCCCGGTCTGCTTCGTGTCACTCCTGGACGAACTCGCCCGGGCCCAGGACCTTCCAGTCCTCCGTCTTCGGGTCCGTGATCTTCTCCAGCGGGAGGTCGAAGCGGAACACCTTCTCGTTGTCGCGACTGATGCCCCACAGTGCCGAGTTCCGCCCGGCGTCCTCCCAGGCGATGCCCTGGCCCTCGACGCCCGGCAGGGCGACCGTCGCGACGTGCTCCAGGACGGAGCCCGAGTGCGGGAGCTTCATCACGTACGTCTCGGGGAGGTCGTGGCCGGTGAGGTACAGGCGGCCATCGGGGCCCCAGGAGCCGCCGGAGTTGCTCATGGGCTTGAACTTGTCGAGGATCGGCTTCGGGATGGTCCAGGACTCGACGACCTGGAAGTCGTCGTCCAGCTTGACGACCTTGGTGTTGTACGTCTCGCCGTACGGGGTGCCCGGCTTGTCCTTGCGCTCCTTGTCGTAGTTGGCGAACGCCGCCCACCACGCGCCGTCGTGGCGGTCGAGCCAGGTCAGGGAGCCGCGGTCGATGCCGAAGCTGTGGGTGCCGATGTGGCGCATGGTGCGGGTGTCGAAGATCTCGATCGAGCTCTCCATGGGCCAGCCCGAGTAGTTGGAGTGGGCGGCGTAGAGCTTGTCGCCGACCGCGGCCGCGCTGTCGAAGTGCACGTACGGGCCGTCCTCGCGCCCGGCGAACTGGAGCAGCGGCTTCCCGGTGGCGCGGTCGTGCTTGGTGATGGTGCTGTCGCTGACGGCGTAGAAGTACTTGCGGTCGACGGCAACGCCCTGGCGTGCGTCGAAGGCGTCGTACGAAGCGGTGGCCTTGGCTTCGAGGGCGGGGGCCTCCGCGGCGGCCGGCTGGGCGGCGAGGGACTGGGCCGCGACGGACTGCGCGGCTCCGGCGCGCGCGGTGGCTGGCGACGCCTCGGCGGAGCCCAGCGCGCCGACGCTCAGCGCGAACGCCGCGGCGGCAGCGGCCAGTACGGCGGGGGTCTTGGCGCGGTGGAGGCGCGACAGGTACTCGCGGCGGGCGAGACGGGCGAGATGGGTCTTCATGGTCAGCCTTCTCGGGGGAGGGGAGCGGGAGCGGCAGCCGATACGGCGGGGCTCGCGCTCCGGCGCGGAGTGGCGCCGGTACGGCGGCGGTCCGCTCCGGCGCGCGCAAGCTTTCAGCCGCATCCCCGCCCTTTCGTCCAACACGGCCCGTCGCCTGCGTGAAACGCCCGTGAACAGGGGGGTGACCCGCGGCCGGGCCGGGTTCGATCAGTTCGTTGAGGCGGGCAAGCGGCCGACGGAGAGCGGCTCCTCGTGCGCCCTGCTGTGGAAAGCCGGCGGGCCAAGGTCGAGCCACGGCCGACGCGCGGTCATCTCCCACCGACTGCACCGACTGTTGCTCGGGCAGGGAACGGACTGCGGTGAATTGCCGTCAAAAGGTATGTATGGGGTTGGTTCTGTCGTGAGAGGCCCATACCGCGAGGTGCTCCTGTGCTGTCTCGGGGCGCTTCTCGACGGGCCGTGAGTCATAGGCGGAGGCTGGTCGTTCGGTCGGCTTCAGCCGCTGCTCGGTAGGGGAGGGGCTATGGCGGGTGCCGGCTCGCTGAGGCGGCTCTTGGAAGGCCCCGGCACCGTGTCGGCGCCAGGAGCGGCTGATGCGATCACTGCTCGCATGGTGGAAGCGGCGGGTTTCCCCGCCGTGTATATGACGGGGTTCGGGGCCACGGCCAGCCGTCTGGGGATGCCGGATATCGGCCTGCTCAGCCAGACGGAGATGACCGAGCACGCACGGAACATGACCCGTGCGGTGTCGGTCCCGGTCATCGCGGACGCGGATACCGGGTATGGCGGACCGAGCAGCATCGACCGCACCGTTCGCGAGTATCTGCAGGCAGGTGTGGCGGCGATCCACCTGGAGGACCAGGTCGCGCCGAAGCGATGCGGTCAGATGAGCGGGGTGCGACTCATGGACGCGGACACCGGCGTCAAACGCCTCCGGTGCGCCGTTCAGGCGCGTGGCTCGGCCGACCTGCTGATCATCGGTCGTACGGACGCCCTGCCCGCGGCGGGGATGGCGGAAGCGATTCATCGAGCCCGGCTGTACCAGGAAGCCGGTGTCGACCTGGTCTTCGTCGACGGCATCAAAAGGGTCGAGGAACTGGAGGCGGTGGCTCGTGCGGTCGACGGCCCCAAGGTCGTGTCCATTGTGGACGGGAACGAGACGGCCACGCTGACTGCCGCCGACCTTCAAGACCTCGGGTTCAGCCTGGTCCTGTACGCCGTGACGGCGTTGTTCACCGCCACTCACGCGATTGCCGGGGCGCTGGCTCATCTGAAGGCAGCCGGGACTCCTGCGGGCGGCCCGGAGCAGCACACCTACGAGGAGTTCTCTCAACTGGTCGGATTCGATCTCCACAAGGAACTTGACGACCGGTTCGGCAGCTGAAGGGCGGCGAGCAGCGTCGGCCGATGTGGTCCCCCGTCCGGGGCGGTGGTGGCCGTGGCGACCACCAGGCCGAGCTCCACTTGACCCTTTCCTCTCGATCCTCTCCTCGAGTCGGCGGGACCAGGCGACTTGAGGACTGCGCAGAGGGGCCGGTCGACGGCTGGGCAGCCCCGCACCCCACAACTCCCGTACCAGACCTGAATCGTTCAACCCTCGGTCACGCCCGGTTGCGGCGGGGCGGGGAGCGTCGACGGAGTCTCGTCCGTCGATCGGTCAGGAGCGCTTCCCGTGCCTGAATCCCTTTCCAGACGTCGTCTTCTCGGTGCCGCCGCCGGTGCCGCCGCGGGGGTCGGTCTCGCCGGGCCCGCGGCCGAAGCCGCCACCACCCGTACCGCGTACGCC
>NZ_LIQY01000436.1 GCF_001418495.1 Streptomyces pathocidini
CACCGACGGGCTGATCGAGACGCGGGACGACCCGATCGACGACCGGCTGGCCGCGCTGGTCCGGATGCTGGACGGGCGGCGCCACTCGCTGGAGCGGACCTGCGACCTGCTGCTGCACTCGCTGCGGGACCCGGACGGGCACGACGACGTGGCACTGCTGATCGCGGAGGTCAAGCCTTCGGGCTCCTGAGCGGGCGCCGGGCTGCTCCCGTAGCGACGCCCAGCTCCCGTACCGACGCCTACTCTCCGTACCGACGCCTACTTCCCGTACCAGAGCGTGGTTGCGTTGCAGAACTCCTTGATGCCGTGGGCCGACAGCTCCCGGCCGTAGCCGGAGCGCTTGGCGCCGCCGAAGGGGAAGCCGGGGTGGGAGGCGGTCATACCGTTGAAGTAGACGCCGCCCGCCTCCAAGTCCCGTGCGCAGTGCTCCTTTTCGGCCTCGTCCCGGGTCCACACGTTGGAGCTGAGGCCGAACGGGGTGTCGTTGGCGGTCTTCACCGCCTCGTCCAGGTCCTCGACGCGGTAGAGCGTGGCGACGGGGCCGAAGGCCTCCTCGTGGTGGATGCGCATCTCCGGGGTGATGTCGGCGAGGACCGTGGGCTCGTAGTACCACCCGGCTGTCAGGCCCTCCGGGCGGTCGCCGCCGCACAGGACGGTCGCGCCGCGGCCGCGGGCGTCGTCGACCAGCTCCTCCAGGGAGCGCCGGCCCTGCTCGCTGGAGAGCGGCCCGACGTCGGTGGACTCCTCCATCGGATCGCCGACGGCGAGCGCGGACATGGCCTGGACGAAGCGGGCGGCGAAGGCGTCGTAGACGTCGGTGTGCACGATGAACCGCTTGGCGGCGATGCAGGACTGGCCGTTGTTCTGGACGCGGGCGGTCACCGCGGTCGCCACGGCCTTGTCGAGGTCGGCGGAGGGCAGCACCAGGTACGGGTCGCTGCCGCCGAGTTCGAGCACGGTCTTCTTGATGACGTCCCCGGCGATCGAGGCGACCGAGCGGCCGGCGGGCTCGCTGCCGGTGAGCGTGGCGGCGGCCACGCGCGGGTCGCGCAGGATGTCGGCGACCGCGTCGGAGCCGACGAGCAGGGTCTGGAAGCAGCCGTCGGGGTAGCCCGCCCTGCGGAACAGGTCCTCCAGGTAGAGCGCGGTCTGCGGCACGTTCGAGGCGTGCTTGAGCAGGCCGACGTTGCCGGCCATGAGGGCGGGGGCGGCGAACCGTACGACCTGCCAGAGCGGGAAGTTCCACGGCATGACGGCCAGGACCGGGCCGAGGGGACGGTAGCGGACGACGGTGTCGGCGGCGCCCGAGTCGGCGACGTCGTGGGCGCGCGGGTGCTCGTCGGCGAGCAGTTCCTCGGCGTGCTCGGCGTACCAGCGCATGGCCTTGACGCACTTGGCGGCCTCGGCACGGGCGGACTTCAGCGTCTTGCCCATCTCCAGGGTCATGGTGCGGGCGATGTCGTCCTGGTCGGCCTCCAGCAGCTCGGCCGCGTCGCGCAGCAGCTCGCTGCGGGCGGCGAACGGGGTGGTGCGGAAGACGTGGAAGGCCGCGTGGGCGCGGGCCAGCCGGGCTTCGATCTCCTCGCCGCCGAGAGCGTCGTAGGTCTTGAGCGTTTCCCCGGTGGCGGGGTTGACGGTCGCGATCGGCACGGGGATCCCTCCTCGGGAGGCGGTGCAGCACGGGGGTACGACAGGGGCGGGTGACCCGCACTGTCGTTTCTACTCCCGCGCCGGGGGTTCCGCCTCCGCCGCGATCCGGGGGATGACGCCGCCCGCGAGGACGGTGGCGCGCTGGCGCGGGGAGAGCCGGTGGTGCACCGCGTACTCCTCGCCCTTGGTGGTGTTGCGCAGTTGGAGTACGGGTGGGGCGTCCGGGGCCAGTGCGGCGTCCAGGTGTTCCAGGCGGAGGCGGTCGCCGGGGTCGATGCGCTCCCAGTCGGCGGGGTCGTCGAATTCCAGGGCCAGGACGCCGAAGTTGGCGAGGTTCTGCCAGTGGATGCGGGCGAAGGAGCGGGCGGCGACCACGCGCAGACCCAGGTGGCGCGGGGTGATCGCGGCGTGCTCGCGGGAGGAGCCCTGCCCGTAGTTGTCGCCGCCTACCACGAAGTGCGCGGCGCCCAACTCGGCCGCTCGGCGCGGGTATTCGGGGTCGAGGCGGGTGAAGGTGAACTCGGCGAGCCGGGGGATGTTGGAGCGGTACGGCAGGGCCTTGGCGCCGGCCGGGGAGATCTCGTCGGTCGAGACGTTGTCGCCCGCCTTGAGGAGTACGGGCCCTTCGAGGGTGGCGGGCAGCGGGCCGAAGCCGGGCAGCGCGGAGATGTTGGGGCCGCGCTCCAGCTCGACGCGTACCGCCTCCTCCTGCGGCGGCGGGGGCTCCAGGGCGGCGGTGTTGACGGAGGCGCGCTCGGGGAGGGCGAGGTCGGGTGGTTCCATGCCGGCTTCGGCGGCCCAGTCGCGGGGGTCGGTGACGGCCCCGGTCAGCGCGGAGGCCGCGGCGGTTTCGGGCGAGCACAGCCAGACGGCGTCCTCCTCGGTGCCGGAGCGGCCGGGGAAGTTGCGGGGGAAGGTGCGCAGCGAGTTGCGCCCGGCGGCGGGGGCCTGGCCCATGCCGATGCAGCCCAGGCAGCCGGCCTGGTGGATGCGGGCGCCCGCGGCGATCAGGTCGAAGGTGGCGCCCATGCGGGTCAGATCCTGGAGGATCTCCCGCGAGGTGGGGTTGACGTCGAAGCTCACACCCGGCGCGGTCTGGCGGCCCTTGACCATGGCGGCGGTGATCGCGAAGTCCCGCAGCCCGGGGTTGGCGGAGGAGCCGACGACGCACTGGGACACCGGTTCCCCGGCCGCCTCGCGTACGGGGACGACGTTGCCCGGCGAGGTGGGGCGGGCGATCAGCGGCTCCAGGGCAGAGAGGTCGATCTCCTCCTCCAGGTCGTAGCCGGCTCCGGGACCGGCCGTGATCTCGGTGAAGTCCCGCTCGCGGCCCTCCGCGCGCAGGAAGTCCCGTACGGCCTCGTCGGCGGGGAAGACGGTCGTGGTGGCGCCCAGTTCCGCGCCCATGTTGGCGATGACGTGGCGGTCCATGGCGGTCAGGCCCGCGAGGCCGGGGCCGTGGTACTCGAGGATCCGGTCGACGCCGCCCTGCACGCCGTGGCGCCGCAACAGCTCCAGGATCACGTCCTTGGCGCTGACCCAGGGCGGGAGTTCACCGGTCAGCCGGACGCCCCAGATGTGCGGCATCCGCAGGTGCAGCGGGCGGCCCGCCATGGCGAGCGCCACCTCCAGGCCGCCGACCCCGACGGCGAGCATGCCGAGGGAGCCGGCCGCGCAGGTGTGGGAGTCGGAGCCCGCGAGGGTCCGGCCGGGGACGCCGAAGCGCTGCATGTGGGTGGGGTGCGAGACGCCGTTACCGGGCTTGGAGTACCAGAGGCCGAAGCGGCGGGCCGCCGAGCGCAGGAAGACGTGGTCCTCGGCGTTGCGCTCGTCGGCCTGGAGGAGGTTGTGGTCGACGTACTGGACGCTGACCTGGGTCCGCACCCGGTCCAGGCCGAGCGCCTCCAGCTCCTGCATCACCAGGGTGCCGGTGGCGTCCTGGGTGAGGGTCTGGTCCACCCGCAGGCCGATCTCCTCACCGGGCTCCATCCGGCCCGAGACGAGGTGCTCGGCGATCAGCTGGTGGGCGACGGTGGCCCGATGGGCACCGCTGCCTTGCCCGGGGGCCGTGGTTCAGCCGCTCCAGCGCAGGACCGCGCCCAGGCCGCCCGCCGGGCCCTTCGTGCCCTCGGGGACGAGCAGCAGTTCGGCGCCGGCCGCCACGGCGGAGCGGAGCAGCGCGTCGTCCGCGCGGGCCTGCTCCGGCTTTGGCACGCCCATGGCCTGTGCCTGCCCGCGCTGTACGGCGACCTGGTCGGCGCCGGGGCCGATCCACACGGCGCGGCCCGCGTCGGAGGCGTCCTGGGTGAGGAGCAGGGTGCCGACCTGGTGGCTGCGGGCGGCGTCCACCAGGGCGGGCACGCCCTCGGCCGCCTCTCCGGGGTTGCTGTCGACGCCGCGGGCGCCGTGTTCGCCGCCGCGGCCGCGGCCGGCGCGGAACCGGTCGAGGGCGTCTTCCACCCGGCCTCGTACGTACTCCTCGCAGGCCTGCGCGATCCGCCGGTCCAGCGCGCTCCTGGAGGCGCCGGGGGACCTGCTGCCGTTCTCGACCTCGACCGTGGCGGCCTTGATCTGCTCGGGCAGCCGGTGGTGCACGGCCCGCCGCTCGCGGGGGTCGCCGGTCAGCACCAGCAGCCGGGCGCCGGTCTCGGGCCAGGTGCGGGTGATTTCGCCCGCGATGACGTCGGCGGTCTCGTTCCAGCCGTTCTCGACCTTGTTGCGGTAGTGCCACTCGTAGCGGTCGGTGGGCACGCCGCGGTGGCCGCGGCCGCGCCACTCCCTGCCGTTGGCCTGGCCGAGGGTCTCGCAGCGGTGTGCGGCGCGTAGTTCGAGGTCGGCGCCGGTGCGGTCGATGTAGGCGACCAGGCAGGGCGGCTCGTCGCCGCGCAGCCCGGCCAGCGGGGCGATGTGGGGCAGGGTCGACCAGGTGGCCTCGGTCGGCGGGGTGGCGGCCAGCGGGACGTCGAGGACGACCTCGGCGCCCGCGGCGAACAGCGCCCGGCCGGGGGGTGCGCCGGAGACCGGCTCGTGGGTGAGCCGGTCCATCACGGCCCGCACGGT
>NZ_LIQY01000437.1 GCF_001418495.1 Streptomyces pathocidini
CGGCGACCTCGCCGTTGACGGGCGCCAGGACGCATTCGAGGGGGTAGGCGGCGCCGTGTCGGGGGGGCGGGGCGAGCAGGGGGAGGTGTTCCCAGCCCTCGGTGCGGGCCAGCATCCCTGGTCGCCGGGGCACTTGGCGGGCGTAGAAGGCCTCGCAGGAGGCCAGGGCCTTGTACGGGTCCTCGAGGGTGAGGGCCACCTCGCCGCCAGCGGGTGTTGCCAGGGTGATGTGGTGGGATTGCACGTCCAGGGACAGTTGGCGGGCCGCGACGCCGTAACCGAAGCGCCCGTAGATCGGGGCCTCTGAGGCAGTCAGGACGGCCAGAGGCTCGCCCTGGCGCTGAAGTGACTCGAGCTGATGACGCATCAGGGCGGACAGCATGCCGCGGCGCCGGTGGGTGGGCTGGACGCTGACCATGCTCACCCCGGCGGTCTCCACGAGGTGACCGCCCGGCACGGTCATGCGGAAGGAGAAGATTCCGGCGGTGCCCACGATGGCGCCCTCGTCCCGCACGACATGGCAGCGGAGAGGCTCGGCGAGGCTGCTCCACAGGGCGGTTGCCTCGTCCGGTTCACTCTCGTGGAACGCGTCGAGCACAGCCGTGTAGAAAGCCTGCCATTGCGCGGCCGGGAGGTCCTGCACGTCCCAGACAGGCGGCGGCAGACCACGGGCAGCGAGTTCGGTGGATGCAGACATCAAAGGCACCTTCCTGGTTGACGGGGGGGCGGATGCCGATCATCTCTAGCAACCAGAACCAGGGGCTCCAAGAAGCCACGGCCGCTTCACGCCACCACACACATTCCGTGGAACCATCCACTGGAATGGGGCATTCGCCTTCTAACCTTGCCCAATGGACGGGTTAGCACCTGCTGATCCACGGGGTCAGACGCGGATTCTTGGCCTGAAGCCGCAGCCTCGGCGGCTGGCCCCCTTGGCCAGTTCCCGCTCCAGCTGAGTGCCAGACCCCGCCAACCACATCGGGTAGGCCCTTCAGCCCGTCGCAGACGAGCATGAGGATGCCTTCCAGGCTGCGGTTCTTCAGCTCGGTCAGGATCTGGAGCCAGCTCTTGGCACCTTCGCCTCCTCGGCGCCAGTCCACAGTCCGAGGATTTCTCAATATGTCGCCATTCGAGCGGGATGGTTCACCCTCGATACGAAGACCACGTGACCGCATAGCTATTCTCAAACTTTCCCTCAGCCCAATTCCGCTAAAATTGACCTCTCGTTCCTGCTTTAGAAGAAACCGTCGGCTTCAGCACCGCCGCGAAGAGAGTGACGATCGTTTCAAGAATCTCGTTCGTTCTCCTCAAGTCGGCGTTCTCCTGTTCAAGTTGGTGAAGCCTGTTGGCTTCCGAAGGCAAGAGTGGATCTTGCAGATCAGTTTGGGCTTCGGTCTTCTTGACCCAATGTCGTAGGACTTCTGGATGGATTCCCATCGACTCCCCGACCTCTCGGATGATCCCACGCCGTCCCGGCGTCTGGCACTGCCTGTCTGCCACTGCGCGCACGGCCCGCTCGACCAGTTCCTCCGAGTATTTTCTGTGCGCAGGCATGGAAAAATCCTTTCGAGGTCAGTCACACCGATCCCGCCCCCGGCGTGATTGGGACTGTCAAACGAGTGATGAACTGCGGCAGTTGGGGCTACTGACGGGCCGCTGGCAGACGGCCGTCGAGGTCGATGTCGACGGCGTTCAACGCAGCCTTCCTGTGCGGAGTCCAGCAGCCCTGGCATTTTCGGTGAGATCGAGGGGAATGATCGCCATATAGATGCGTCTCAGGGTGGCCTGCTCGTGGGAAGTTCCCCGCAGGCCTTGAAGGTCCGGTAGATCAGATCGTTGACCGATTCGATCGCGTTGGTCGTGCAGACGGTGCGGCGGATCTCGGTGTCGAGCCGCTGAACGAGGCGAACTTCCCCAGGTGTTCGCCCGCAGCATCACAAGCTCGAGCCATTCCTGCCCCAGGCATGCGAACTCGGCGGGCCGCCGCCTGCACGGCCTCTTCGGCGAGGGCGACGTAGAGGGGTTTGAGGGGCTTGGCGATCTAGCTCCAGGCCTGGCCCGCGACATAGCAGAGGGGAAGTTCGCAGCAGATGAGCCGGGCCCAGTCTGCACGATCTCCGCGGCCAGGCCGGACCAGGTGCGCCACGTGCTCACGAAGCTCAGGCGGGTGGGCGAGTGAGAACCATGACTCACGGTCCTCGGGGAGTCGAACTTCCTCCGGCCCTGGAGGGGGAACAGCGACTCCGAGGAGCTGCGCACGGAACTCGAGGTCCTCAAGCCCCCGTTCGCAGGCGCCATTCGTGAGCCTGTGCAAGAACAGTGACACAATGTCGGAATAATGTCAATGTGCGACTTTTCTTCCAGCTAGCGTGCCGAACTGGGGACGGTCAACTACGGCCCTGTATGCACGTGAGCGCGCCCGACCACCTGCTGGCACTCACGCCACCCGGCCACCCCACTTCGGCCTGGCCCGGCAGCGATGAATGCGCCAACCCGCTCCCGTTACACGCCAGCAGGGCCCTGCCCTGGCAACGGTCAGATGGGCACCCTCTGGCGAGGCGGGCCGTGTCTGCGCAGAACTCGACCTCGGGCTGTATCCCTGTCACACAACGCTTCTGGAGCGCTGACGGGTTCGCGGCCAGTTGCGTTGTCGATGTCGGAGGGGGTCGGGTGCGGGCGGAGAGCGCTTGGGCTGCGATGGCTGCGGGAGTCCGCCCGGTGGTCCGGCGAGTCACCGCGGGCACTGGCGAAGCGTCAGGCTCTCTCAAGGCCGTTCGGGTCGGCCCCCCGGACTGAGGGGCATTCGTTCCGTGTGCCTTGGCCACCGCACGAGCCTCGCACCTGAAGCTTGGGCATGAGCTCCAAGCACCATCGCCGCATTTGCGAGTTCTCCAGTCGGCGCAGTAGAAGTTGCATGGCAGTCTCGCCAAGCTCCTTCCCTGGGACGGCGATAGACGTGAGTGGAACATCGGCGATACTCGCATAGTCGTCGCTGTAGCACACGATGGCGAGGTCCTCCGGAACGCGGAGGTTGTGCAGGAAGAGTCGCTGGAGCATGTTGACGGCGTCCAGATCCGTGTGCACGAGCACTGCTCGCACGCCCTGGGATTCCCTGAGTTCTAGCAACCGATCAGCGTCATGCTCGAATGCGTCAAAGCATCCACCGAGATGACGCTCTTGTGGGGAAAGAAAGTCATCTTCGGTTTCCAGTGCTCTGATGGCCGTCAAATAACCGGAACGAACATACGGAAGAGTGTGGGTGTTCCTGGAGAGCAATGCGATCCTCTGGTGTCCCAGTCGTGCCAGATGGCGAACAGCCAGAGCGGCTCCCTCGGCGTGCGCGGAGCAGACGTGGTCTATTCCCTCCTCGTGGGCGCCCGCAGGCAGCTTGCGCTCGACCAGCACGGCGGGAACCCCCAGTGCCAGGATTCGATCAACCTCCGCTTCGGTGGGGCCGCCAACGCCCCAACTGGGGGAAAGCAACAAGCCCTTCACGCCAGCTTGCACCATGGACTGCATGTGCACTTCTTCCCGACTCCTGTGGAATCCGGAGACGGCTACTTTCAAGTGAATCCCAGCGGCTGCAGCGACTGTCCGGGCTCCGTGGACAATCTGCCGGAACTGATGTTCCAGAGTGGGTATCACCATGCCCACCACGTGTCGAGAGCTATCTGCCTGGCTCTTTCCAGCCAATCGCATGTCACGCGCGTTGAGAGGCGCAGACAGCGGGGAAACGGATCCATGCAGCCACCGCGCCTGTCCCGATCGGTCCAGCGCTGCCACATCTCGCCGCGCCGTTGCCGAGGAGACGCCGAGTTCGATGGCCAACTCGCTTAGCCGTATGCTTCCTCCAAGAACGCCGACGGCGCCTCCACCGGTACGTTCCGCCTCGTCAACCGCTACAGCCAACTGGTGATCGGCATCTCGGGCCGCTCCGACCGATTTGTCGAGACCACGCCCACCCGCGCGTGGACCGACGCCACCGGCAACCCCGTTGGCGGCGCCAGGACCGCCGCCGAGCAGATCCTGACGCTCACGCCCACCAGCCGGGCAGCGGCAGCCCACACCGGGCGCAGCGGCATTGCCGCAAAGGCCACCGCCCCCAACTCCCTCCCCTGGCCCGCTACGTAGAACACACCACCCGACCGTGAAAACCCTGCCGGACGGCACGACGGACGCCTCCCCCACCGTGCCGACCGGCACCGCACCAGCTCATCACGCCCGATCAAACTCCTATCAGGAGTACATGGAGCAGCTGAGCAGTGAACCGTTCCGGGTTGCGGGGGCCCGATCAGCCAGGCAAACCCTCCAACGAACCCGGAACGGTTCAGGTGAGTCGTGCGAGCGCCCATCAGATGACAGGTTCGTACGTCGAGGCAGAATGCACGACCCGTGCATAGGTTGCTGGGCTGGTGGCAGAAGCGCCGGGGGCGGTCGCGAACTGCGGGCGGAGCTGTGGTTGACGACGAGCACAGGTCGACACGTGTGTACCGTCGCGTGTGTGTCGTCGCGCAGCAAGCCCCCCCCCCGGGCAGATCCTGGCGCAGCTCGTGGTACGGATTTAGGTGAGGGAGGACGGTACAATTTCCGTTCCTCCTTTCCTCCGAGGCTTTGAATTCCCTTTCCGGAAGAGAGGTGTTAGCGGTGACCGCCAAAGCACTGCGGCCACATCAGCGGGAAGCCGTTGACGCCGTGATCCGCGCTCTCGAATTGCCTGTGACATCGCTCGTGCCGGAGCGGGGGCTTCGGACGCAGGTGATCATGGCCACAGGGTCCGGCAAGACCCTCGTGGCCGTACGCAGTGCCGAGGAGCTCCGGGCGGGCCGGGTGCTGGTGCTCGTACCCTCGCTGGACCTGCTCGCCCAGACCGAGGCCGCGTGGCGTGAGGGCGGCCGCAGGGGCCCGATGATCGGCGTCTCCTCCCTCCGCGGGGACGACGTGCCCTTCCCCAACACCACGAACGTCGACGAACTCGTCGACTGGGTCAAGGCGTTCAACAAGGTCACCGTGTTCGCCACCTACGCATCCCTCGGCCTCGGCACCCTGGAACGCGCGCACGCCGCCGGCCTTCCGGGCTGGGACCTCATCGTCGTAGACGAGGCGCACCGGACTTCCGGACGGCTGGGCAAGCCGTGGGCGGTCGTCCACGACAACACCCGCATCCCGTCGCTGCGCCGCCTCTACATGACCGCCACCCCCCGGCTGTGGCAGGCCGGCGAGGGCCAGGAGCAGCAGAGCGCGCCCGGTGAGTTGGTGGCGAGCATGGAGGATTCCGCCGACTCGCCCTTTGGCACCAGGTGTTTCACCTTGACACTCTCGGAGGCGATCGACCGGGGGATCTGCGCGCCGTACGAGGTCGTGTGCGTGGACGTCACCGATACCCAGCTCCAAGCCGCGCAACTGCTCGGCGCGGACGGGCGTACGGACGAGGTCCGCGGGGCCCGTCTTGCAGCTCTGCAGGCCGCGCTGCTGAAGGCGTCGGCCGAGAAGGGTTTCCGCCGCACGCTGGTCTTCCACCATGTCGTCCGGGAGGCCGAGGCGTTCGCTGCCGGCCTCCCCGACGTCGCCGCGCGGCTGCACACCGCGGACCCCGAGCTGTATCCGAAGACGATCTGGGCGGACTGGCTGTGCGGTGAGCACCAACCGCTCCACCGCCGCCGCGTACTCGAGGAGTTCGCCGACGGGATTGCCGCCGACGGCAGGGTCGTGGAGAAGAGCTTCCTCGGCTCGGTGAGAGTCCTGGGCGAAGGAGTCGACACCCGCAACTGCGACTCCGTCTACTGGGCCGACGTCCGCGGCTCCATGCCCGACCTCGTCCAAGCCGTCGGCCGCGCACTGCGGATGCAGCCCGGCGAAGGCAAGGTTGCATCGCTCGTGGTACCGGTTCTGCTGGGTCCTGGGGAAACGGCGGACAGCATGCTCACCAGCCGGGCGTACGCCGGGTTGGCCAAGCTCCTGGAAGCACTCAGGGCGCACGACACACGGATCGTCGAGCAGTTGGCCGAGCAGCAGGCCCCCAGCCGCTACAAGCCCGTGCAGGAGCGCGAAGAGGGCCAGGAGGCCGGGGGCGCTGGGAGCGGCGATGATGTGTCCACGCCGGCGCAGGCCCTGCTGAAGTTCAGCACCCCGCGCGACCCCACGCAGCTGGCCGCGTTCATCAACCTCCGCGTCCTCAACCCCGAACACGCCCACTGGCGCCGCGGCATGGAGGCCGCCGCCCTCTACACACGCCAGCACGGCGACCTGCGCGTGCCGTTCACGTACCGCGTACCCGCCGTCGACGACCAGGCGGTGGGGGCCGAGGGGTGGCCGACCTCACTCGCCGACTTCCCCCTCGGGCAATGGATCGCAGACAACCGGCGCTTCCACGCCCGCGGCGATATGGACGAAGACCGCATCCAGCAGCTGGAGAAGATGGGCATGGTGTGGTCGCACTTCGACGTCGTGTGGGAGGAGGGCCTGTCCGCCGCGCGAGGGTGGGCCGAGACCAACGGGCACCTCCTTGCCCCGCTGGACGCCACCTTCCAGGGCTACCGGGTGGGGATCTGGCTCAAAAACGCCAGGGCCGCCGCCCGGAAAGCCACCGAGATCGAGCAATGGCGGGCCGAAGGCCTGCCCGTGGAGTCGTCGGCCGGGGCGCTGACGGACGAGCGGCGCGAACAGTTGGAAGACATCGACCCGTCCTGGTGCCCGGCCTGGCCGGTGGAGTGGCAGCGCGCCTTCCACCTCGTCCGGCTCCACCTGGAAGCCGGCCGCCCGCTGCCGACCCAGCCCGGAGACGTCATGCACCAAGGCCAGGACCTCGGACGATGGGTACGCTCCGTCCGACTCGGCTGGGACAACCTCACAGGCGTCCAGCAGTGGATGTGTGAGCACATCCTCGGGATCGAGCCCGCAACCGAAGACGAGAAACCGCCCCCACGCCATACACACGCCGACAAATGGGCCCTCAACCTCGCAGCCGCCGCCCAGTACTACCAGCGCGAAGGACACCTACGGGTCCCCCGCAAACACGTCGAAACGATCGCCACCGGCGCCGACGACGAGGCCCAGGAAAAGCAAGAGCTCCGGCTCGGTGCCTGGGTCAGCAACCAGCGATCCCGGGCCGCAACGCTCACGCCAGAGCGGATCGAGCAGCTGTCCTCGATCGGGATGCGGTGGGCGTAACCGTCATGATCGGGAGTTGTACCGGACGATTTACACCCCATGGCTGTCGACTTTCGTTTCGCTAGATGACCCATACGTTGAGCGCTTGGCGCGATTGTGGATGGCAAGGTGAATTTCGACCTCGGTCAGATGGAAGATCAGCGAGCTTTGACAGCTCAAACACGCACAAGGAATTCTCGTGAAGAGCCGTATCCTCCGTAGCGCCCTCACTTCACTCACGCTTGCGACTGCTGCCATTCTGCCGACGGCGGGCACCTCGCAGGCTTACGTTTCCGGCCCGATGGGCATGGCTTGGTTCAACTGGAGCATTGAAGATTCCAGCTCCTATTCCTTGGGCCATATATCGTTCCCGATCCAGGTGGACGCAATGGACACGCTTGAGTCGGGGAAGGGCCAGTACTACTACTCGAACATGTACAAAATCAACGGTGGAAACCGTGGATACATCGGTGTCCAGCCGATCAAGAATGCTTCCAACGGCAACATGCAGGCCCAGACGATCTTCTCGCTGTTTGGCGCAGGGGCGAAGCCCGAGAGCGACAAGTGCCGTAGCGGTGCGGACGGAGGAGCGGGAGTGAGCTGCTCCGGGTGGATCTCCAGGTTCGAGTTCGGGAAGACCTACAAATTCGAGATCGACCAGGACGCCAATAACCGTTCGCTGTGGCACGGCTCGGTCCGCTTCCCTGACGGCCATGCCGAGCCGATCGGCTCCTACTCCGTGCCCAGCAACTGGGGCGGAATCGAGCAAAGGGAGACCGGATCTTTCGTCGAGTGGGTGCGGGGCGTGGAGTCCTGCGAAAAGCTCCCGTGGACTGAGGTCTCGTTCGGGCGGCCTGAAAGCCGCAATGCCACCGGTACGACGCACGGCGCTCGTTCAGGCGGTAAGTGCGGAGGTAAGACATACGTCGGGATCTCGGGAGGCGGCACCCAGCAACTGAACATCCGCATGGGTGGAACGGCCCAGAAGCCGTCCGCCCCGTCCGGCCTGCGCGACAGCGGCGTCACGGCCAACCAGGTCAAGCTGATGTGGAACCCGGCCCCCGCCGAGGAGAACGTGACGGGCTACGAGGTCTTCCGCAACGACCAGAAGATCGCCGATGTCTCGAGCGGTGTGGAGTTCACCGACACGCAGGTGTCTCCGAACACCGATTACGCCTACAAGGTCCGCGCGGTCAACATGCCGGGCGAGTCCCCCTTCTCCAACACGGTCAACGTGAAGACGCCGGCTGAATCGTCGCCGTCTCAGCCTGTGGTGGTTTCTCAGGCGTGGCTGGTGAAGAAGGACAACGGCCAGACGCTGGTCTCTGTCAAGGGCAAGGGCACGCCTGGGTCGCAGGTTTTCGTGAAGGCCTCCAACGGGTCCTGGAGCGACCGCCAGATCACCGTCGGTGCGAACGGTGAGTTCTCGTTCATCAGTGGCTACTACGAGAAGGACGGTGTGACCGTCCAGCTCCGCAAGGACGGCCAGTCGCAGACCTCGGACAAGGTGGCCCTGCAGGCCGCTCCGGCGACGATCTCGACCCCGGCTGCCGGCTCCAGCGTGGAGCGCACGTTCACGGTGACCGGCAAGGGCGAGGCCGGTGCCGAGATCACCGTGAAGGCCGGCAGCACCGAGGCCCGCACCACGGTCAAGGCCGACAAGACCTGGACCGTGAACCTGGCCAACGTGGCCACCGGCGCCCAGGAGCTCAGCGCCGTGCAGACGATCGACAAGGTGATGTCGACTCCG
>NZ_LIQY01000438.1 GCF_001418495.1 Streptomyces pathocidini
TGACCGGCCGGGGCGCGCGTGTGGGGGGTTGTGGGGGGATGCAGGTACGACGTTAGCGCTCAAGAATCAGACAAATGCCGTAATTCGCACGGCGGTTGAGGTTCTTATGGCTCGCTTAAGGGCGGGATCGGCGGGCATTAACCGTTGATCATGAAGCGGTCGGAAGACGTCGGAACACGGACCGAAACGGACCGCCAGGTCTGGACCGCAGCGGTCCGCCGGGCCTGGGCCGAAACCGTCCCGCCTGGCCCAGACCGAACCGGTCCCACCAGGCCTAGTTGGCCACTCTGCGGCCGGACGGGCGGCCACCCCTGCGGCGGCGTACGACCCGGTGGCCCTTCTTGGCCGGGGACGTGCGGTGGCCGTCGAGGCCGAGCCAGATCCGCACCTCCGTGCCGCCCAGCACGGACGCCCCGATCCGCACGTCGCCACCGGTGGACTCGGCCACCCGCCGGACGATGTCGAGCCCGAGCCCCGTCGAGCCGCGCCCGCCGTCGCCGTGCCCGCGCCTGAGTGCCGCGTCGGGGTCCTCGATGCCCGGACCGGCGTCCGAGACGAGCACGATCACCGCGTCCTCGCCGTTGTGCACGTCCACCGCGAAGGGCGTGCCCTCGGGGGTGTGCCGGAAGACGTTCCCCAGCAACGCGTCCAGCGCCGCGCACAGTTCGGGGCGCGCGACCGGCACGCGGACCGGACGGTCCACGCCCGCCAGGCGCACCTTGCGCCCCTCGTCCTCCGCGAGCGCCGACCAGAAGCCCATGCGGTCGCGGATCACCTCGGCCGCGTCGCAGCCCGAGCCCTCCCCGAGCGGCCCCCTGGTCTGCGGCTTCTGCTCGCGCGCGGTGCGGATGATCTGGTCCACCTCGCCCTCCAGCTGGGCGACGGCCTCCCGGGTCTGCTCGGCGGCCGGGCCGTCGCCCAGGGAGGCGGCGTTGAGCCGCAGCACGGTCAGCGGGGTGCGCAGCCGGTGGGACAGGTCGGCGGCCAGCTCGCGCTCGTTGGCGAGCAGCTGCACCACCTGGTCAGCCATCGAGTTGAAAGCGACCGCGGCCGACCGCAGCTCGGCCGGGCCCTCCTCGGGCACCCGCGCCCCGAGTTTGCCCTCGCCCAAGTCCTGTGCTGCCCCGGCCAGTTGTTTGGCGGGCCGGACCATACGGGTGCCGAGCCGGTCGGCGATGGCCACCGAGCCGACGATCAGCGCGATGCCGACCCCGGCGAGGACGGCCCACGCGGTGGTGACCCCGTTGGTGACCTCGTCGTCGGGCACGAACACCTCGACGACCGCGACCGCGCCGGAGCCGATGGCGGTCGGCTGGAGCAGTACGAAGCCACCGGGCACCCGGGAGATGGAGGCGCGGCCGAGCCGGGTGGCGATGGCCAGGTCCTGGTCGCCGGCGCGCTGTTCACCGATCTCGACGGCGCCGCTCGCGGCTTCCCCGGCCGCCTCCGCGGACGCGCCCGGGGCCCGGCCCTCGCTCGCCTCGCCTCCGCCCGAGCCGGGGTCGGCGCCCGTACCGCCCTCCGCGTCCCGGGCCGGGCCACCGGCGTTCGGGGCCGGGACGTGCACGGCCATCCGGCCGTCGGAGCCGGCGCTGGTGCTCGCCACGGCGCGCTGGAGCTCCTCGCGGTCGGTGGTGATCGCCAGCGCCGGGCCGATGGTGGCGGCCTGCCGCTCGGCGTTGGAGAACGCCCGGTCGCGCGCCATCTCCTTGACGACGAGCCCGAGGGGGATGGCGAACGCGACCACGACCATGGCGGTCACGGCCAGGCACACCTTGACGAGCGCCCATCTCATTGCGGCGGCTCCAGCTTCACCCCGACGCCGCGCAGCGTGTGCAGATAGCGCGGCTTGGCGGCCGTCTCGCCCAACTTGCGGCGCAGCCAGGACAGATGGACGTCGATGGTCTGGTCGTCGCCGTAGGACTGCTGCCACACCTCGGCCAGCAGCTCCCTGCGCGCCACGACCACGCCGGGCCGCCCGGCGAGGAAGGCCAGCAGGTCGAACTCGCGGCGCGTCAGGTCCAGCTCGGCCCCGTCCAGCTCCGCCTGGCGCCGCAGCGGGTCGATCGCCAGCCCGCCCACGCGGATGACGCGGGACGGCGGCTCGGCGCCCAGGGCACGCGAGCGGCGCAGCACGGCGGACATCCGGGCCGAGAGGTGGTCGACCGAGAACGGCTTGGTCAGGTAGTCGTCGGCGCCGTCGTTCAACAGCCGGATGATCTCCGCCTCGTCGTCCCGCGCTGTGGCGATGATCACTGGCACGTCGGTGACGCCGCGCAGCATCTTCAGCGCCTCCGCGCCGTCGAGGTCGGGCAGGCCGAGATCGAGGATCACGACGTCGAAGCCGACCTGAGCCACCTCTCGCAGCGCCTCGAGAGCCGTGCCGACACTGCGCACAGTGTGCGAGGCCTCGCTCAGGTGACGGATGAGGGCGGAGCGTACGAACTGGTCGTCCTCGACCACGAGCACACTTGCCATGGGCGGCACCGTACGCCATTCGGGTGATACTCGTCCCGCCCATGCCCGTGGCAATCAACCCCCCTCCCCATCGCGATGAATCGGCCAGGTGCGGCAGGATGAGTCAAATGCAACGAGGACTCGTTCACGCAGCCGCATGGTCGCTCGCCACCGGGGCCGCCGTCACGCTGTCGTGGTGGGGCGTCCACACCGTGCTGTCCGGGACGGCATACGACCCGCCGCGCGCGCTCCCCATACCCAGCAACGCGACCTCGGGATCCGAGCCCGCCGGTGGTGCGGAACCGCAGTCGTCGTCCACTCGGCGCCCCAAGTCGCCCTCCCCGTCCGGGATGAAGACCGAGAAGCCGCCGCAGACTCCCAACAAACCGGACGCCGACGGAGACGACACCGTCGAGAGCGCGGACACCGGCTCGTCGCAGCCCAGCACCCGCCCGCCGAGCACTCCACCCGAGACACCCACGGCGACCGCGAACGTGAAGAGCTACGCGCCGCAGGGCGGCCGGGTCGCCTTCGACCTCGGCGAGTCCTCGGCCGAACTCGTCTCGGCGACGCCCGACTCGGGCTGGCAGATGCAGGTCTGGAAGCAAACGGAGTGGATCCGGGTGAACTTCACCAAGGGCGAGAACACCACCTCGGTCTTCTGCACCTGGAACGGCCACCCGCCGAAGGTGGAGGTCGTCACCGAGTAGCGGGGCGAACGGCCGGGCCGGACCGGGCTACTCGAAGACCCGCTCCGGTGGGGCCGGGCTCGGTTGGGCGCTCGCGTCGGTGACCGGGGCGGCGCCGCCGGTGAAGTCGGCCAGGGCTCTGTCGTGCTCGACCCGGCCGGGGTGCGGGTCGCTCGCGGCGCGGCGGGTCAACTCGGCGACCGGCAGCTCCCGTTCGGAGGCCAGCAGCACGGCGTTGCCGAACCTCCTCCCCCGCAGCACGGCCGGATCGGCCACCAGGCACAGCTCTGGGAACACGGCCCGCACGGTGGCTATCTGGGCTCTGAGGTGGGCCAGCGGCGGCCCGTCGGCGAGGTTCAGGGCGCAGCACCCGCCGGGGCGCATGGCTCTGCGCACCTCTGCCATGAACTCCGTACTGGTCAGATGCGCCGGGGTTCTGGCGCCGCTGAAGACGTCGACGATGACGAGGTCCGCCCAGTCGTCGTGGACTTTGGCG
>NZ_LIQY01000439.1 GCF_001418495.1 Streptomyces pathocidini
CGCGCGTCGAGCAGTTGCGCGCCAACCTGGCCGACGCGCAGGGCGGCCCGCTGCCCGCGGACGTGGCGGCGGCCAGGTTGGCGCGCAACTGCTCGACGCGCGAGCCGCCCAGCAGTACGGCGTCCACGCCGTCCCGTCCCAGCAGCCAGCGCAGGGCCAGTTCGGCCGGTTCGAGACCTGCCTCCCCGGCGACGGCGGACAGCCGGCCGACGGCGGTGAACAACCGCTCGTCCCAGTAGCGCCGCCGGTACATCGGGGCGAGCGCCGAGTCCGCGAACCGGCCGCCCTCCGGCGTACGGCCGTAGTGGTGGCGGCCGGTCAGCAGGCCGCCGGCGAGCGGGTTGTAGACCATGGTGAGCAGTCCGCTGGCGGCGGCGTACTCCGCGTACTCCTCCTCGATCCGGCGGGCCAGCAGGTTGTAGAGCTGCTGGGCGACGGCCGGGCGAGGCGCGCCGACCTCCTCGGCGATGCGGACGAGGTCGGCGATCTGCCAGGCGGCGTAGTTGGACACCCCCAGCGCGCCGATCTTGCCCTCGGCCGCCAACTCGGCGACGGTGCCGAGGGTTTCGGCCAGGGGAACGGAGCGGTCGGGCTGGTGGAGGTAGAACAGGTCGACGCGGTCGGTGCGCAGTCTGCGCAGACTGCCGTCGAGCGCGGCGCGCAGGCCGCGGGGAGAGAGGGGCGAGTCGTCGCCCGCGTCGGGATGCGGGATGCCGGCCTTGGTGGCGAGCACGAGCCGCTCGCGGCGGGCCGGGGTCAGCAGCTCGGACAGGATGGCCTCGGAGGCGCCGCCCGCGTACCCGTTGGCGGTGTCCACGGCGGTGACGCCCGCGTCCAGCGCGGTGTCCAGCATCGTGGCGGCGTCGGCGAGCATCACGGTGTCGCCGAAGGTCATGGTGCCCAGCACGAGCCGCGACAGCGGGGTCGGGACTCCCGGCAGTGGAGTGCTCATGGTCGCCATGGTCGCCCAAACTGGCACGGCTGCGCGCTGTGCGCAATGCACTCGCGCGAATCACGCAGCCTGTGCCATCATCGGCGACCACTGCGCCGCCGGGCGTGCCGCGGCTGACAGAGGGGGTCTCCCAGGTGCCGACACCCATCCACCGCCGCCTCCTCGCCCTGGCGGACGACCTCTCGGGCGCGGCCGAAACGGCAGCGACGCTGCTGTCACCGGGGAGGCGGTGCCGGGTGGTGCTGGGGCCCGTCGGGTCCAACGAGGCCGAGAGCGCACCCTGTTGGGGCCCACTGCACAACGCGGTGGCCCCCGCTGACGGCGGGCTCACCATCGGCGGGACGTCTGCGGCCGAGGAGCCCTCCGTCCAACCACCCCGCGCAGACGCCGAGTCCGTCACCGACTCGGCCTCCGCAGACGGCACATCGGCCACCCGTGCACCCCTGCTGCACAGCGCCTCCCCCACCGGAGCGGCCCTCACGGACGGCGGACCGGCGACCCGGACGGTCCCCGCAGAAGGCGAGTTGACCGGCGGAACAGCCCCCGTGGGTGGAGAGCCGACCGCCGGGGCGGTCATCACGAGCACAGCAAACATGACGCGCGCCCCGGAAGCAGGCCGGTGGGGCGATGGCGCGGTCGCGCCGAAACGGGCCCCTGAGCCAATGGACGTCATCGACCTGGACTCGCGTTATCTTCCGGCAGCTGTGGCGGCCGGGCGGGTACGGGATGCGCTGCCGGCAGTCGGTGAAGGGACGCTGGTTCTCAAGAAGTTCGACTCGCTGCTGCGGGGGAACCTCGCGGCGGAGACCGGCGCGCTCGCCGA
>NZ_LIQY01000044.1:0-533 GCF_001418495.1 Streptomyces pathocidini
CGCCCCCCGCGGAGCCCGCACAAATACCCTGCCGTCCCGCCAGACCCAGAACTCCCCCTCCTCCCCTCGAACCAGCTCAGGCGCCTCGACCGGAACCTCGCCGCGCTCCAGAGCCTCCCGGACCGCAACCATCGCGGCCCGCCGAGCCCTGAATCCGGCGGAACCTTTCCTGGCCATACCCCCATGGTCCCTCGCGCCCGATCCGTACGCACGGGTAGCTTGCGGCCCATCGGCGGGCCCGGGGTCGATCAGCCCGGGTCAGCGGGCCGCCAGGCGGAACGTGACCCGGCCGAAGGTCACCAGGTCGCCCGCGCGGACCACCGCCCGCCCCGTAACCCGCCGGTTGTTCACCCACGTTCCGTTCGTGGAGCCGAGGTCCTTGAGGACCCAGATCCCGCCTTCCCGGGACAGCTGGGCATGCACGCGCGAGACCGTGTCGTCGTTCAGGCGGAGGCCGCTCGCGGGGTCGCGCCCTATGCGGAGGGGGTACGAGCTGGGCTCGGGGAGCATCAGCTTCGGCAGCCGCTCGGCCA
>NZ_LIQY01000044.1:556-729 GCF_001418495.1 Streptomyces pathocidini
AGATCGGCCGTCAGCGCGTCCAACTCGTCGCGCCCGCGCGCCGCGAAGGCCAGTTCCATCCGGCGCAGGAAGGTGTCCTGCGAGAGCCTGCCCTGCGCGGTCCCCTCGCGGAGGACCTCGATCACGCGGTCCCGGTCCGCGTCCGACAGCCGCGCCGGCAGCGCCGCGGGCGG
>NZ_LIQY01000044.1:804-12221 GCF_001418495.1 Streptomyces pathocidini
GCGCTCACGCCCGGCCCCGTCCTCGCGCCCCCGTCCGATCCCGTCCTCGCGCGTTCACGTCCGGCCATGCCTTCGCGCGACTCTGCCCCCGTCCTCACGGTCCAACTCGCGGTCGGACCGCGAACACGCGCCGCGAGCAAGCCCTTCGGCCGAACCCGCGGCAAGCCCCCGCGAACGAGCCCTCACACGAGCAGGCCCCTCAGGCCGAATCCACCGCGCGCATCGCAATTGGCCGAGATCTCCCGCTTGCGCCCCACCCCACCCCGACGAGACCGTCACAACTCCGCATCCGTACCGGACAGTTGGAACAGGAGGCCGCATGCCCGACCGCCCCTTACCCGTGGAGGACCGCATCACCGCAACCTTCCCCGGCGTACGGCGCTACCTCGCCGAGCTCCTCCGCTCGCACGGCCCGGACGGCGCGAGCGCGGCCACGCACCTGCTCCACACCGCGCGTACGGTGCTCGCCAACGGCCGTCGGGAGCGCAACGAGTTGGCGCTGCCGCTCCTCACCCACGCCACGCTGACCGGAGATCCGGA
Source organism: Streptomyces pathocidini (assembly GCF_001418495.1). Taxonomy (GTDB): domain Bacteria; phylum Actinomycetota; class Actinomycetes; order Streptomycetales; family Streptomycetaceae; genus Streptomyces; species Streptomyces pathocidini. The sequence goes on from NZ_LIQY01000044.1 coordinate 1,345, forward strand.
CCCCGCCATTCCGATCGCGGGCGTGCACGCGCTGTGGTGGCGTGCGGCCAACGCGTTCGACGACGTCGCAGACAGCGGCACAGGCACCGGCACCGGCCTCGGCCCCGGCACACGCCTGTACGGGCTGCCGGTCGGCGCCGTGCTCATGGCCTCCCTGGAGTGCGGCTACGGACTGCCGCTGCGAGCCCTCGCGGAACTCCCGGTTCCGGCGGCGCTGCGGGAGCGGCTCACCGCCGACTACCTCGGCGCCTGGACCGCCACCAATGACGGCCAGATCAAGGACATCCTGCACGACCCCACGACGGTCGGCCGCGACGACGTACTGGCCACCTACCGGCGCAAGAGCGGCTCCGCGTACGCCATGGCGTGCGGCATGGCGGCGCGGCTGTCCGGCGCCGGGGAGGAACGCGTCGCGGTATGGCGGCGGTTCGGGGAAACCCTCGGGCTGCTGGCGCAGTTCAACAACGACCACGAGGACCTGGCCACCGGCCGCGGTGAGGATCTGCGCAACCGGACGGCCACCTATCTCCTCGTCCACGCGCTCGACTCACTGCCGGGACCGGGGCGGGAGCGCGCGCTCACCCTGCTCGGCGAGGCCGGGCGCTCGCCGGATGCGAGGCGGGAGCTGACCCGGGCGATCCTCACGCCCGGCGTCCTGATCCCGTACCGCGACCTGCTGGCCGAGTTGCGCGACCAGGCGCACGCGGCCCTCGACACTGCCGCGCCGGCGGGACCCTTCCGCACCCTCCTACGGCGCCGGGTGGACGCCGTGGCCCAGCTGCCGGCGTCCATGACGGCCTGAGCCGGCGCCGGTCGCGCCTGAGCTGCCGCCTCCGCCGCTGCGGCCAGGGCCTGGGCGGGCGTGGTGCCCTGCGACCGGTGAGCAAGGAAGGTGCCGGCCGCCCGGGTCAGGCGCGCAGGAAGAGTTCCACGACCGGCACAGCCGTTTCCGGGCGGTTCTCCGGGAGATGGAGGGTGAGCGAACCCTCGTCGGACAGGGCAGGGTCGTCGGGGTGACCGTCGACGGTGGTGGTGTCCTGGAAGAGGACTTCGGAGCCGTCCTGGAGCATCTGGGCGTGTTCGACTGTGCCGGCGAGCCCGGGCAGGTGGATGTGGCGCATCGGCCAGGAGAAGAGGTGCAGATAGAGGCGGTCGCCGCGCTGGGTGTAGCGGGCGTCGGCCGGGGGCCGGTACGTACTGGGGCCGGCGCCGCGGATCGACCGCTCGTGGAGCTCCATCCACTCGCCCACGGCGCGCAGTCGTTCGACCGAGGCCTTCTCCAGTGTTCCGCGGGCGGTGGGGCCGGTGTTCAGCAGCAGGTTTCCGCCGTTGGCGACGGTGTCGATAAGCATCCGCACCAGTTGGCCGGCGGATTTGAAGGCGAGGTTGTCGCGGTTGTACCCCCAGTCGCCGTTCATGGTCTGGCACGCCTCCCACACCACCGGCTTGCCGTCCCGCTTCAACTGCCCGGCGAGTTGCACCTGTTCAGGGGTGATGAAGTCCCCGGGGACGTCGAGGCGGTCGTTGACCAGGATGCGCGGCTGCAGTTCACGCACCGTCGCGAACAGTTCCTCGGAGCGCCAGTCCGCGGCCCCCTTGCCGCCCCACGCTCCCGGCTGTTCGGGGTAGGAGTAGTCGAACCACATGACGTCGACCCGGCCGTAGCCGGTCAGGAGCTCGCGGACCTGGCCGTGCAGGTAGTCGGCGTACTTCGTGATGTCCCGCCCGGATGCGGCGGCCTTGAACTCCTCGTTCTCGTCCATCGGGTGCTTGCCGTCGACGGGAAACTCGGGATGGTGCCAGTCGATGAGTGAGTGGTAGAAGCCGATCCGGAATCCGCGGGAGCGGAACGCGTCGGTGAACTCGCGCACCAGGTCGCGTCCGGCGGGGGTGTTGGTGGCCTTGAAGTCGGTCAGGGCGCTGTCCCACAGACAGAAGCCGTCGTGGTGCTTGGTGGTGAGCACCGCGTACCGCATGCCCGCGTCCCACGCCTCCTCGGCCCAGGCCGCCGGGTCGTAGCGGTCCGGGTCGAAATAGCGCAGGTAGCGCGCGTAGGCGTCGGTGTGGCTGTGCTCGTGGCGCTGGACCCATTCGGAGGTGCCGGTGTTGTTGCCCCGGCGGGCGGGGATGGCGTAGAGGCCCCAGTGGACGAAGAGACCGAAGCGGGCCTCGGTGAACCATGCGGTGTCGGTCATGTGCCCGCTCCGAGCCGCACGGTGATCTTGTGCGAGGCCCCGGCCGCCCCGGTCATGTCAAGGGTGAGCCGCAGCGCGTGGCCGGTCGTGGCATCGGTGACCGTGCCGGGCTTGGTGAGCACCTTGCGGACCGGACGGTCCCAGAGAAGTTCCAGTGAGGTGCCGAGCTGGGTGGGGTCGGAGACGCAGATGGTCGCCGTACCATCGCGGTGTTCACGGACCAGGACCGAGGCCGGGGCATCGGCCGTGAGATTCCCGAGACTGCCCGGCGTCCAGAAGTTGACCGCGGTGAGCCGCAGTTCCGCGACGTGAATGCCCTGCTGATCACCGGTGTTGGCCAGGATCCGCAGCCAGTTCCGGTGTCCGGCGCGCGCCGCCGTCTCCCAGGCCCTGGCCCGCGGCAGCAGCACGTAGGAGTACGTGGTGTCCGCAGGGTCCGTTCCGTGGTCGGCCCACAGGGTCAGATACCGGTGGGTGTACGGGGTGTCCGGCTGGCCGGTGTTGATGTCCTTCCAGGCGCCGGTGCGCTCCTCGCGCAGGGCGCTGACCTTGGCCCCGCCGGGGAAGACGTAGCCGCCGTGTCCCTCGATGTGGGCCCATCGTGCGTCGTCGAAGGTCCTGGTCCAGCCCTGCTCGCCCGGCTGCCTGCGGCCGTCGACGGTCAGGGTCTCCTCGGCGCTCAGTTTGCGGTTGTCGACGATCGTCTCGGCGGCCACCCCGTCGGCGGCGGTGATCTCCGCGCCCAGGCAGACCACGGAGTCGTCGAGGAAGAACCAGGACTTCTTCGCCGTCAGCGTGGAGTCGACACCCTTGAGGTCCTGGCCGATCGCGGCGAACTCCCCGTCGGTGGTACCGCCTACCCACGCCTTGTCGGAGCGGCCGGAGCCCCAGCCACCGCCCACCCCGTCGGCGAGCGTCTTCCTCGTCACGGTGGTGCCCGGCAGACGGTACGGGTCGACGGTGGGCCAGAAGGCTTCCGCGTACTGGTCGTTGCGGCCGCCGTCGGCGTACCACTGGAGCATTCCGGAGCCGGTGTGCCAACCGTGCAGGTGCTCGCTGTTGAGGCACTCGTAGGGTTGGATGCGGCTGGAGTAGAGGGACAGCGAGGCGGCCCAGCCCTTGCGGCGGTGGACGGCCCGGTCCATGGCGGCGAAGAGGCGGTGCTCGACCGGCTCGGGCGAAGCCTTGACCGATTCGTCCTCGTACAGCTCCTTCAGCCGGGCGAGGGTGACGACGTCCAGACCGGGGTTTTCGGTGAAGGGATGAGCGGCGTCCCGCTGGAGCCAGCCCTTGACCATGGCGCGCCAGCGGGCGTTCTCCTCGGCGCTCGCGCCCTGCCCGATCAGCAGGATCGAGTTCATGACGGAGTGCCCGCGGCCCTGGTAGCCGTCGATGCCCTTGCGGCTGATGGAGCGGCCGTTGACGGAGTCCAGCACCACGCCGTTGTGGATGACCGGGGCGAAGGCCCGGTCGATCCCCTCGAAGATGTTGCGCACACCGGGGTCGGTGATCGCCCAACTGGTACCGCCCAGGAGCGCCAGCAGCCGGGACAGACCGCTGATCATCACCGCACCGTACGAGCCGGTGTAGGGCACCCACAGATGCTGGACGAAGGACCCGTCGGCGTAGAGGCCGTCGCCGGTGGTGACCAGGGGGAAGAGAGGGCTGAGGAAGTCCCGGGCCTGGGTCAGCAGCTCCGCGTCCCTGACGACGATGCCGCGGACGGCGAGCGCCCGGCACTGGTCCGTGAGGTTGGCGCCGGTCGCGTACTTGGGGATGTCGGACGGCGGGATGAAGTGGCTGATGGCGGCGGAGTACTTCGCGATCTGCTCCTGCGACAGGTGGTCGTACAGGAGGGCGCAGATGTCGGTCAGGGCGAGCGGGATACCGATGGTGAAGTGCCAGCCGTTGCCGAACAGCGGCTTCGACGGGTTGTACACCTGGGTATGGAGGTGCTCGAGGCCGGCGACGACGTCAGCCGCGAGCGAGGCGTCCCCCGTCAGCCCCGTCCCGGGCTGGACGTATGCCTGGGCCATGGTCAGCAGCTGCGCGTAGTTGGTGCTGAGGTTGTTGCCGTGGGAGAACGGAAGAGCGGGCCAGAGCCAGCCGTCGGCCGGGGCCATGGTGGAGCGGTAGCCGGTCGCGGTCGTACCGAGCGTGGCCAGCTTCGCCTTGAACGGCTCCGCGCTCGCGTCGATCCCCGAACCGAGCAGGATCTCGCACCACTTGGCCCGCAACGCGTCGAACTCGTCGGCCGCGGCTCCGGCTGCTGCCTCGACCGCGGCTCCGGCTTCCTCTGCCGCGTACGCCGCGCCGGGCAGCAGTGTCGTCGTGGCGGCGGCCGGCAGGGCGACGGCCACGGCCGTACCGCCCGACATGCGCAGGAAGGTACGACGCGCCCTGGGAGAGGACATGGCGGGACTCCGATCCGGGTGGCAAGACGGGAAGACCGCTCGCGCTCATCGCGCCGTCGCGGACTGGGTCCAGATGCTGAGCGAGCACACCCCGGCAGTCAACGAGGCCGCACTAAAGCGGACACAAGTGAACACGGGGGCGACGCCCGCCCCTTGCCTCGTCCGCACCCCCCGCTAGCCTGGCGACGCAGCGCCGCGACATCCACAAAACGGCCGACGGCTGGAGGGGACGTGCAGTTCACCCTGCGCCAAGAGGCGATCCTGCGGGAACTGCGCCGCCACGGCTCGGTGCGCACCCGGGAGCTGGCCGAACAGCTCGGCGTCACCCCCATGACGATCCGCCGCGACATCACCGCGCTGGCCGAGCAGGGCGCGATCACCCGCACCCACGGGGGCGCCGCACTGCCGCGCCCCCGGCCCCCGGCCGCACTCCCGGAGCCGGATCCGGCGCACCACCACAACAGGCTGCTGACGCTGGGCATGGTGATACCCAAGGCCACGTACTACTTTCGCCAGGTGATCCACGGCGCCTACGCGGCGGCCGAGCCCCTCGGGGCGCGGATCGTCCTCGGCGTCTCCGACTACGACCTGGACGAGGACCACACACAGGCCGAGCGGCTGATCGAAGCCGGCGTCGACGGCCTGCTCCTGACCCCCAGCCACACCTTCTCGCGCGCCGGACGCGCACTGGACTGGATCGGCAGGCTCCCCGTCCCGGTCGTCGTCGTGGAGCGCCGGCCGCATCCCGTCATGGAGTTGGACCACCTCGACTTCGTCGCGACCGACCACGCTCGGGGGACCGCGCAGGCACTGCGGCACCTGGTCGCGCAGGGGCACCGCCGCATCGCCCTGCTGACCACGGCCAGTGCGACCAGCGAGGGCATCCGTCAGGGCTTCGACGCCGTGACCGGACTCTTCGGCCTCTCCCCCGACATGCCCAGGATCACCGACCACCGGGCCGGATGCGTGGACGGCGTCGAGCGGTTCCTCGACGCGGTCGTCGAGCGCGGCGCCACGGCAGCCGTGGCCCATCCGGACGAGGAGACTGCCCTGCTGGTCCAACGCGCCCACAGCCGGGGGCTGTTCGTTCCGGACGACCTCGCCGTCGTGGGCTACGACGACGAGCTCGCCGGCCTGGCGCCCATCCCCCTCACCTCGGTCGAGCCGCCCCGGCACGCCCTCGGTCGCACTGCCGTGACGCGCCTGGTGCGACGCCTTCGGGAGCAGTCATCCGCGGTCCCCCAAGAGGTGCTCCTGACACCGAGACTGCACATCAGGACCTCCACCGACCGGACCACCACCGGCTGAGCAAGGGCTGGCGAGGGGCGCCGAGCGGGCTCCCAAGGACCTTGCGTGGACGCCGCCGTGAAAACGTTTACCCACCGGCCCCCTCACAGATCACCCCAGCACAGACGGCCTCCTTCGCGGGTTTCGTCGAAACTCTTGACCCCGACATGCGGAAAACCTACCGTCATCCGCGCAAACCTTTTCCATACTTCTCAAGGACGTTGCTTTGCTCGATCCCACACCGAGCCGACCGCACGGCCTCCTGGCGATGCACCCGGACGTCGCAGAGGGCGTGCTCCCCGCCGACCTGCGGGCCCGCCTGGGATCGCTGCTCCGTATCGACCCGGCGCTGGCCTTCGAGGACTTCGACACTCCGGTAGCCGCCTCGGCACTGTCCCGCGCCGAGGTGCTGATCTCCTGCTGGGGATGTCCTCCCCTCGACGAGGACGCGCTCGCCAGGGCTCCCCGGCTGCGGGCCGTGATCCACGCGGCAGGCAGTGTCAAGGGCCTGGGGATTCCGGAGGACCGCTGGGGTCGTACGCTGCGTGTCTCCTCCGCGGCCACGGCGAACGCCCTGCCGGTCGCGCAGTACACACTGGCCGCGATCCTGATGGCGGGCAAGCGGTCGTTCGGGCTGGCGTCCACCTACCGGACGGACGGCTTTCGCGCCTACCCCGCCAGCACGGACACCGGGAACACCGACCGCACCGTCGGCGTGGTGGGGGCCTCCAGGATCGGCCGGATCGTGCTGGAGCTGCTGCGGCCGCACGGCTTCCGGCTGCTGGTGGCCGACCCGTACCTGAGTGCGGCGGAGGCCCACGGTCTGGGCGCCGAACTCACCGAGCTGGACGCACTGCTGACGCGGTCCGACATCGTGACCCTGCACGCACCGCTGCTGCCCGGCACCCACCGTCTGATCGACGACCGGAGGCTCGGGCTCCTGCGGGACGGCGCCGTCCTGGTCAACACCGCGCGGGGAGAGCTCGTCGACACCGACGCCCTGGTCCGGCACTGCGCCGGATATCCGGGCCGCACCGGCCGTATCGACGCCGTACTCGACGTCACCGACCCCGAACCCCTGCCGACTGGCCACGACCTGTTCTCGCTGCCCAACGTCTTCGTCACCCCCCACATCGCCGGTGCGCTCGGACGGGAGCTCAGGACGCTCGGCACGTTCGCCGTCGACGAGGTGGAGCGGTTCGTCCAGGGCAGGCCGATGCGGGGCGAAGTCGCCGTCGACGACCTGTCGTCGATCGCGTGACGGCGCGGAGCGAAAGGACCCGACGATGCCCCTGCGCGCACCCTCCGAAGCGGTACGCCGCTTCCAGTCCTGGCGGTTCGGCCTCTTCGTCCACTGGGGCCCCTACTCCGGCGCGGCGCGCCATGAATGGGTCAAGTACCGGGAGCGGCTGACCGACGAGCAGTACCGCCCCTACGTCGACCACTTCGACGCCGACCTCTACGCTCCGCAAGCGTGGGCCGAGCTGGCCCGCCAGGCCGGTATGCGGTACGGAGTGCTCACCACCAAGCACCACGACGGGTTCTGCCTGTGGGACTCCGACCTCACCGACTACAAGGTGACCAAGACCCCGCACGGGAAGGACGCCGTCGGACCGTTCGCCGAAGCATTCCGCGCCGCCGGTCTCGGCGTCGGCTTCTACCACTCCCTCATCGACTGGCACCATCCCGACTTCACCGTCGACTCGCACCACCCGCAGCGGGACGACGCCGGGGCCAGGGCCGCCAACGCCGGCCGGGACATGGGCCGTTACGCCGAGTACCTCCACGGCCAGGTGCAGGAGCTGCTCACGCGCTACGGCGACGTCGACATCATGTGGTTCGACTTCTCGTACCCGGACAAGGACATCTACGAGCAGCCCATCACCGACGGAAAGGGCCGGCGGGACTGGCAGTCGGAACAGCTCGTCGAAACCGTCCGCACTCTCCAGCCGCACATTCTCCTCAACGACCGCCTCAACCTGCCCGGCAGCGCCGACTTCACCACGGCGGAGCAGTTCCAGCCCGCCGGACCGGTCATGGTCGACGGGCGGCCGGTGGTCTGGGAGGGCTGCCAGACCCTCAACGGGAGCTGGGGATACGACCGGGACAACCTCGACGACAAGCCGGCCGATCTGCTGGTGCGGATGCTCGTCGACTCCGTCTCCAAGGACGGCAACCTGCTGCTCAACGTGGGCCCCAACGCACGCGGCGAGATCGACCCGCGCGCGGTGCGGACACTCAGGGAGATCGGCGGCTGGATGCGGCTGCACTCCGCCGCCATCCACGACGCGGGCCCCAGCGCCCACCGGCCCCCCGACGGCTGCCGCTACACACAACGCGGCGACCGGCTCTACCTGCACCTCTTCTCCTGGCCGATGAAGCACGTCCGGCTGCCCGGCCTCGCGGGAAAAGTGCGCTACGCGCGGTTCCTCAACGACCACTCCGAAGTGCGCCGCACCGAACCCGAGCAGGCTCACGAAGGCAACGCGCTCACCCTCGAACTCCCCATCCGGCGACCGGACGTGGCCGTCCCCGTCGTCGAACTCTTCCTCCACGAGCCCTGAGCACCACCGGCGCGCCTCACCCGCCGCTCTCACTGCACCGCACCTCGTCCACCGGCACCCCGTCACGTCATTCACCACAGGAGTCACCACCATGCGCATCTCTCTGCACAGAACCGCCTGCGCGGCGGTCCTCGCCTCGCTGTCCCTGCTCGCCACGGCGTGCGGCGGCTCCGAAACCTCCGGGAAGGACGCCACAGGGGACAAGCCGGAGGTCACGCGGATCACGCTCTGGGCCGGCACCAAGGGCTCGCGCGAGATCGTCGAAGCCTTCAACAAGTCCCACCAGGACATCCAGGTCAAGCTGGAGGAGGTGCCCGACGCCGACGTCAAGATCCCCAACGCGGTCAAGGCGGGCAACGCCCCCGACGTCGCCGTCCTCCAGTACAACCAGCTGCCCAAGCACGCAGCCCAGGGTGAGCTCGAGGACCTCAGCGCTCAGGCCGGCGAGACCGTGAAGTCGAAGTTCCCCGAGTCCATCCAGCAGTTGGTGACGCTCGGCGACAAGGTCTGGGCCGTGCCCAACGACGCCGGCGTGATGATGATGTTCTACCGCAAGGACCTCTTCGAGAAGTACGGCATCGAGGTCCCCAAGACCTGGGCCGACTTCAAGGCCGCCGCCGAGAAGGTCAAGAAGGCCGACAAGAAACTCAGCCTCGCCCCCGCGAACTTCGACGCCAACCTCACCCAGGCGCTGTCCTGGCAGGCCGGCGCCACCTGGTTCTCGACGGAGGGCGGCGCGTGGAAGGTCGACATCGACAGCGCGGTCTCCCGCAAGGTCGCCGACTACTGGGACGGCCTCGCCGACAAGAACCTCCTGGACACGAGCGAGGGTGAGGCTCTCGGCAAGCAGAAGGTCGAGGGCCGGATCCTGGCCGAGATCTCCGGTGTCTGGGCCGGCGGCTACATGAAGACCGGCCAGCCCGACCAGGCCGGCAAGTGGGCCGTGGCGCCGCTGCCCACCTGGGACGGCACCCCCGCCTCCGCCATGTTCGGCGGCACCGCGTTCGTCGTGCCGAAGGGGACCAAGAACGCCGACGCCGCGGCCGAGTTCATCACCTGGGCCACCACCACGCGCCAGGCGGTCAAGGCCCGCCTGGCCGAAGGCACCAGCAGCACCCTGCCCGCCAACCCGGAGTTGGCCGAGGCAGCGTCCAGCACCTTCGACCCGGCCTACTTCGGCGGTCAGGACATCCACGCCGTGGCCCGCGAGGCCCTGACCACCATGCCGGCCGGCTGGGCCTACTCGCCCACCGCGACCACCGACACCGTGCTGACGGACAACATGGGCAAGGCCAAAGCGGGTGACATCAAGCTCCGTGACATCTTCGCGGCAGCCCAGACGGCCACCGTCGCGGACCTGGAGAAGCGCGGTCTGAAGGTGTCGAAGTAAGCCCCGGCTCCCGGGTGGCCCGCCGGACGTACGGCTACCCGGGACCTCCGCCCTGAGCGTTCCCCGTCGATGACAGACAGGAGGTGCCCCGTGACCCGCACCCGAGCCGGCGTGAGCCGTCGGCAATACGGCCCGGCCACGTTGTTCCTGGCCCCGTTCTACCTGATGTTCCTGGTGTGCCTGATCGCCCCGCTCGGCTACGCGACCTGGCTGAGCTTCTTCCACGAGGAGAGCTCGGGACTGGGCTTCGGCGGCACCACCAGCGTGTTCGTGGGCCTGGACAACTTCCGGGCGGCGCTGGCCGACCTCTCCTTCTGGAAGAGCTTCCGCATTCCCCTGCTGTACTGCCTCATGTACGTCCCCGTGATGCTCGGCACCGCCGTCGTCCTCGCGCTGCTGCTCGACTCGGCCTACGCCCGGGGCAAGAGGTTCTTCCAACTCGCCCTCTACGCGCCGCACGTGATCCCCGGTGTCATCGCCACCGTGATCTGGGTCTACCTCTACACGCCCGGGATCAGCCCGGTCATCGACGCGTTCGAGACCCTGGGCCTGCCTTGGAGCCTCGGCAGCGACCCCGCGGCCGTCGCCGCCATCGCCAACATCACGGTGTGGATGGGCACGGGCTACTCCGCCGTCATCTTCTTCGCCTCCCTCCAGGCGATTCCCCGTGAGCTGATCGAAGCGGCCACCATCGACGGCGCGGGAGCATTCCGCACCGCCCTGTCGGTGAAGGTGCCGCTGATCAGGGGCGCGATCGGCATGGTCGCCATGTTCAGTGTGATCGGCTCCTTCCAGATGTTCGCCGGACCCCTGCTGCTGAGAGAGCAGACCCGAACGATCACCTCGGAGTGGACCCCCGTCCTGTTCATCTACAACCGGGCCTTCCTGCAGAAGGACTTCGGCTACGCCGCGGCCACATCGCTCGTGTTCGCCGCGGCCATCGGCATCGCGTCCTTTGCCGCGTACCGCCTGACGAAGAGGAGGACGCCGGCATGAGCGTCACCGCCCCCGCCCTCGCGCCCACCGG
>NZ_LIQY01000440.1 GCF_001418495.1 Streptomyces pathocidini
GCAGCAGCACGAACAGCGCGCCCCCGCCCGTGAGGTACGGGTTGAGGCTGTCGTGGTGGCCGCCTTCGCCGCCCTCGGAGGCGAGGGTGGCCAGCGTGTGGGCGGACTGAAGAAGACTCATCGTCGGCAGGCCTATCCGGTCGGTCGTCGGGCATGGACGCGTCGTGCGCGCGTAGCGCCCTCATCGTAAGCGGGCGACCGGCCGGGCCGGGCCCAGGGTGGCGCTACCGGGGGACGGGCCGCGCCAAGGCCGGCAACCGGAGGCCGGGACGCCTCGGTCTCGGACTCCTTCGATCCCGGCGACCCGGGTCCTACGAGTTCGGGCTCGGCAGGGCGCCGGGCGCCAGCACCCCGCACAGCGAGGCGGTGGCCCGCCCCGGGTCGTAGGGGTCGGTGCCCGCCGGGCCGTCGCCCTTGGCACTCTGCCCGGCCAGCAGCGGGCGCAGCCGCCCGGCGGAGTCGGCGGCACAGGCCAGCGGGCCCGCCTGCACATTGCTGTGCACGACCTCCAGGTGGTGGTCGCGCAGGTCGGCACGGTCGAAGCGGAGCCGCAGCTCGCGGCGGACCGTGAACAGCGAGGCCCTCCCGCCGCCCTCGCCACCGTCCGCGGCCCGCACCGCATAGACGAGCGTGTGGTCGCCGGTGACCTCCAGCCGGTCGGGCCCGGTCTCGGTGACGGCGAGCGTGCCGCGCACCCGGACCCCGGGGTCGGCCAGGGCGACCTTCGCCGAGTCGAAGCGGAGGAGCCAGCCGGTGGCGGCGTGGTGCCCGTCGTCGGCCGGGTGCTCCATGCTTCGGTCGAACTGGTCGAGTTGGCCCGGGTCGAGCAGCACGCGCACGGACCGCACGTCCCCGCCGGTCAGCACGTCCGGATACAGCGCGGACCGCACCACGTACTCCTTGGCGGCCTCCAGGGCGGCCATCACCTGGCTCTCGGGGAAGCTCCGGGTCGCGCGGACGGGAGGCAGGGTGACGCCCTCGGCGCCGGTGCGGTACGCGGCCGCCCGGCTGTGCGCGAAGAGGTCGGCCGGGGCTCCGCCGGGGACGGTGCCGCGCGGGGCGAGTGGGATCACCGTGACCCGCAACGGCTCGGCGGCGCGGGTCGAGGGCTGCTGGTAGGGGTGGCGCACGCCCATGTAGACGGCGGTGGCGAAGGCCAGGGCGATCAGCACGGCCAGGATCAGGACCTGGCGCCCGCCGCGGCCGCGCGCCCGCGGGCGGCGGCTGCGCACGGCCGGGAGGTGGTCGTCCAGCCGCTCCTGGGCGGAGAACTCCTGGAGCCGGGCAGCGCGGACGAACGACTCGTCGAAGACGACGGATCGGTACTCGTCCTCTCCACCTCCCGGAACGCCCTCGGGAGTCCCCTCGGGTGGCTCTCCAGGCCCGGCCATACCTTCAGGGTAGGTCGGAAGGCTTTCGGGTAAACGCGCTGCTGCGCGACAACTTCTGATGAAGCATCAGGGGTTGGGTCAATGCGAACCCGGCCCGACGGGGGCGGACGGTGCGGCGGACTCCGCTTGGGCGCCCGGCGGCCCCTCGGGCTGCCGGATGAGCCGCCCGACCTGCGGTCCGTCCACCCCGCTCGTCGCGGGCGGCGGCGCCGGCTCCTGCCGGCTGCCAGCGGTTCCACGGTAGACCGCGGCGAAGGCCAGCGCGACCACACCGACCCCCATCAGCACGGCCAGCACCCAGGCCACCGGCCGGTGCCAGCGCGCGTGGCCGCGGTACGGGCCGTGGACGCCCCCATAGCGGCCGTACGGGCCGCAGTCCTCGTACTCGGGGTCGTGCTCGAAGGCGTCGGTGTCCGCCGGGTCGTAGTCGGCGTCCGGGTCGTCGGGATCGAGCCCCTCGTCGTGGAAGTCCTCCTCGGACCGGCCGGTGTACGGGGCGCCCTGCCTGGCCTCCGCCTCGGCGCGGGCCTGGGCCGCCGCCAGCATCCGCTCAGCCGCGGTGGGCTCGTGGACCCGGGCGGCCCTGATGAAGTCCTCGTCGAACACCACGGACGCGGACTCCTCGTCCGCTGCCCCGTGGCTGTGGCTGTCGGGCTCCTCACCGTCCGGGAACGGCCTGCCCCCCACGTCGTCCGGCACCCGTTCAGAGTACGGCCGCTCAGGCCCCGCCGACAGGGATGGGCCAGAATTCGGACGGCTCCTCAACCGCCGCCCGGGTCACCGAACGTGACCGTCCCCGGTGACCACGTACTTGGTCGAGGTCAGCTCCGGCAGCCCCATCGGGCCCCTCGCGTGCAGCTTCTGCGTAGAGATGCCGATCTCGGCGCCGAAGCCGAACTGGCCACCGTCCGTGAACCGGGTCGAGGCATTGACCGCGACCGTCGTGGAATCCACCAACTGGGTGAACCGGCGGGCGGCAGCCTGCGAGGACGTGACAATGGCCTCGGTGTGGCCGGAGCTCCACAGCCGGATGTGCCCGACGGCCGCGTCCAGGTCGTCGACCACGGCGGCCGCGATGTCGTACGAGAGGTACTCGGTCTCCCAGTCCTCCAGGGTCGCCGGCACCACGGTGGCCTTCGTCCCGCACTGCTCGGCGACCGCCGCCACGCGCTCGTCGGCGTGCACCGTCACCCCCGCCTCGGCCAGCGCGTCCAGGGCGCGGGGCAGGAAGCGGGCGGCGATGTCGCGGTGAACGAGCAGGGTCTCGGCCGCGTTGCAGACGCTGGGGCGCTGCGCCTTGGAGTTGACGAGGATGTCGACGGCCATGTCGAGGTCGGCCTGCGCGTCCACGTACACATGGCAGTTGCCAGTACCGGTCTCGATGACCGGAACGGTCGACTCCTCGACCACGGTGCGGATCAGCGAGGCACCGCCGCGCGGGATGAGCACGTCGACCATGCCGCGGGCGCGCATCAACTCCCGTACGGATTCCCGGCTTTCGCCCGGGACGAGCTGCACGGCGTCGGCGGGCAGGCCCGAGCCGCCGACGGCGTCGCGCAGGACGGTGACCAGGGCCTGGTTGGAGGCGTAGGCGGAGGAGGAGCCGCGCAGCAGCACCGCGTTGCCGGACTTCAGGCACAGGGCGGCAGCGTCGACGGTGACGTTGGGCCGGGCCTCGTAGATGATGCCGACGACGCCCAGCGGGACCCGGACCTGGCGCAGGTCGATGCCGTTGGGGAGGGTGAAGCCGCGAACGACCTCGCCGACGGGGTCGGGCAGGGCCACCACATCGCGTACGTCGGCGGCGATGGCGCGGACCCGCTCGGGGGTCAGGGTCAGCCGGTCGACGATCGACTCGGCGGTTCCGGCGGCGCGGGCCCGGGCGACGTCCTCGGCGTTGGCCTCGACGATCTCCTTCGTCCGCACCTCCAGGGCGTCGGCCATCGCCAGCAGCGCGTCGTCCTTGGCCGACCGCGGCAGTGGCGCCAGGTCGGCGGCCGCGGCGCGGGCCTTGTACGCGGCCAGGATGACCGGGGACTTCGGCGTGGGGTCGGCCAGGGGCGAGGGGAAGTCGCTGCTCATGCCTGAAGGGTACTGAGCCGCCGACCAAAGCCTCCCGGTTATTCCGCTCTGCGAGACGCGGACCCGCGCCCTGCGGTATGCCATGCCCCCCGGCCGGCTCCGCTCTTTTTTTACACCGCTCAGGCCGGATTGGTTCCATCCGCTTTCCGCACCGCGGTCCACCGGGCCCGCGGACCCCGCGGCACGCCCGCTCCGGCTC